>CAYRFY010000133.1:0-14633 GCA_964423635.1 uncultured Armatimonadia bacterium
AGTGGAGTCAATCTCGGTCTCGGTGAGCTTGTCCATCCCGCCCACGAGATGGAAGATGGGCAGCGATGGCTTGTAGGAAGCGTGGATGTAATCAGAGACGTACTTGCCGGCGAATTGGGGCCCGCACCACCGGCTGAGGTCGTACTCCATGAACTCTGGACCGTACCCGTCGTAGGAGCAGATGCCGTTGGCCCTGCCGAAGGCGTCATGGAGCGCAGCGTCCGTCGGACTGGCGCAGACCAGGGCCGCCAGGAGCGGCATGGGCTCGGCGAGGCCCAGTTCCGCGTCCACGGCCGCCGCTAGGCCCTGAAGCTCGGTCTTGGCATCCATGTACAGCTCGATGGGGTGGCCGAAGCGCGCGCCCTCAAGCAGCAGACGACAGAACCGTTCTCCGACCTGTCGCATGGCGCGGTCCCGAACCTCATGGGATAGGGTGGCGCTCGGGAACCCCCATATATCGCTGAGCAGGATATTGCCAAAGCCTTCCGCGGTGGCCCCGCCGCGGTTCTCGACGACGGCGCGCACCGTCATCGAGGTGATGGCCGTGATGACGCCGGTGCCGAACTTCAGTGGCACCCGGAACTGCTCCTGGCTGAAGATGGGCTCGATGTCGAGAAGGCGAATGTCGGAGAGCAAGAGAAATCACCAACTTGATGATGAACTGTCTCGTAGACAATCAGTATTCGCTGCCAAAGCAATCGGCCCCTGCCCGCGCGGGTGAACGCGGCCGACGGCGATGGAACGGACGCGGGGGGCGGCGGGGTTGTCCGGATGGCTCCGCGCCGGGGGCCTCACGTGCCCGCGCCTGGTCCTTCGGCCCCGCGGGCCTGCGTCGGACGGTGACGCTGTTGGGCTGCCTGCTGCTCCTGGGCCCTTCGGCACTGTGCGCCCGGACGACGGATACGCCTGCGCCCTTCGCGCCCATGGCCGTCTGCCCGATAGGGGCGGCGGAGCCGATAGTGGACGGCGACCTCTCCGACCCGATCTGGCGGCAAGCCGCCATGCTGGGGCCGTTTGTCGCCGTGGCGACCCATGACCTGCCCACCCAGACCACCCACTGCCGGGCCATAAGGGCCGCGGAATGCCTCTTCGTGTCCTTCGAGTGCTATGAGGCGGATATGTCCAATCTATGCATGGATGTCTCCGAGAGCGATGATTCCCGGGCCTGGGCCGATGACTGCGTGCACCTGTTCATCGCCCCCGACGACCCGCGCAACCAGTATTACCACGTCGTCGTCACGGCCGCCAATGTGGTGCTCGACGAGTCGGTGCGCGAGGCCGCCCAGGATCGCCAACCCAACTGGGATGGCGAGATCCGCAGCGCCACGCGACACCTGGAGGACCGCTGGACTTGCGAGGTGGCGCTGCCCTTCGCCCCGTTGACCGGATCGTCTCCCACCGGTGGCGTGTGGTCGTTCAATGTCGGCCGGGCCGAGCGCGCTCATGGGGAGTGGTCCTCCTGGGCGCCACTGGACGCCAGCTTCCATGAGTTCGCGAATTTCGGCAGCCTGCTGTGGTCCGACGGCCCGGTGGTCACCGGCATCGATATCCCCGCGCCCTTCATCGGGCGCAATGAGTTCCGTCTCTGTATCGGAGTTGTCGCCGAGCCGTGTGTTGCCGAGCTGCAGGCGATACGGGGCGATGAGGTGTTCCCCAAACTGCCGGTGCCGCTCTCCGGCGACGTGGCGGCGGCCTGGGGGTACGAGATCACCTCGGAGGGGCAAGGCGCCGTGCGCCTGGTGGTTCACTCCCCCGACCGCTCTCAGACCTACTACGCCTCGGCTCCGGTGGCTTTCGACGTGCCTGCACTCTCGGGACTTCTGAGCGGCGTGGAGGCGCGGCTGGCGGAGCTGCGCCGGGAGTGCCGCTCGCTGGAATCCGAAGGTCTACGCGAGCTGCTGGAAAGGGACATTGAATGGCTCGCTGAGGATACGGGGGCCGCTCTGGAGGCCGCCAAGCGCGTCGTGGGTCGTGGCGCCGACCGCGCCGCCGCCTGGCAGGAGCAGTACGAGCATGCCCGGAATCTGGCTCGGGCGGCCCGCGCACTGGAGCACAAGTGCCACCTGGCCCGCTCGGGCCCCGCGGCGCTGTCCGGCTTTTCCCTCGGCACTGAGAGCGCCCTGCGCAAGGTGCCTCCCGATGATTGGGAGTACAGCAAGAGCCGCGAGCTTGCGCTCTCCTGCACCCGGCGCGAGCGGGAGTCGGGCCAGGTTATCGTCGCATCCCTGGGGGGAGTCGTGCGGAACGTGGCGGTGGACTGGACCGGCCTGCACAGAGACGACGGTGCCACGATCCCGCGAGAGAGCATTGCCGTCAGTCGCGCGGGCTACGTCGAGACCCGAAGGCCTGTCTACCCGGTGGAACGTGTGGGGCGTTGGCCGGACCCTCTCTTGCCGCCGGAGCCGTTTACTCTCCCCGCCAAAGAGGTGCAGCCCCTGTGGGTGACCGTCAGCGTCCCCGCCGACGCCGAGCCCGGCCTGTACCGGGGCAGGATTCTGGTCAGCGCCGAGGCGGAGGGCACTCAGGCGGTCGTCTTGAGTGTGAATGTCTGGGACCTCACCTTGCCTTTGCACGGCAAGTTCCAGACGGGCTTCGGCATGGTCTTCGGGGGCGATGTGAGCCAGTGGTACGGCCTGCGCGGCGACCCCGGGCCCGAGGTGCGGCGGCGCTTCCACAAGGTGCTCCTGGACAACCGTGTGAACCCGGCCGGACTGTACGAAGAGCGCACCTGGCCGCCCATCGAGGATGTCGCCTGGTGCCGCGAGCACGGCATGAACGCCATCAGCCTCGGGAGCCTGGGCGCCGCCGACCCCCAGCGCCTTGCCTCACTGACGGCCGACGCCCTGGCCCTGCGCGAGCGCGGCCTGCTTGAGGACGCGTATCTGTTTGGCTTCGGCAGCCTGCTGCCGGACGGAGTGCGCAGCGCTGCCGAGGCCTTCGATCGGGCACGCAAGCAGCTCCCCGGGGTGCGCAGGGCGTGCCCTGTGTCGCCCTCCAAGCCCCTCTGGGGCCACGCGAACCGCTGGGGGACCCTGCTCTCGGACTACGACCATCAGAGCGCCCAGCGCCGCCGCTATCTTGGGGATGATGTGTGGTGGTACGTCTGCTGCGGCCCGCGCCATCCCTACCCGAACCTGTTCATTGACTATCCCGCCACAGACGCCCGGGTGATGTTCTGGGCCGCCCACAAGTACGGGGTGACGGGGTTCTTCTACTATGAGGTGGCCATGTGGGCCTCCAACATGGTCTGGGAAGACCTGGGCGACCCATCCATGATCGTGCACGAGGACCCGGTGGTCCTGGAGGCCATCAAGGAGGGCAGGCGTTGGCCCCAGGTGCCCTGGAACACCTTCACCTTCGGGGGCTACAACGGTGACGGGCTCTTGATCTACCCGGGCCGCAACTGCAGCCCCCTGCCCAGCCTGCGCCTCGAGATCGTGCGCGATGGCATCGAGGACTACGAGCTGCTGGTGTTGCTGGAGACTCTGGCCCGAGAGCTGAAGGCAAAGGACACCGCGGACAAGTACGGCTTCATCGTCGATGAGGCCATGCACCTGACGAACGTGTCCACAAAGGTCGTCGGCGATCTGACCCACTTCACCTCGGATCCCGATATCATCCTGGCACAGCGCAACAGGGCGGCCGGGCAGGCGCTGCGTATCAGGCGGCTGCTCAGGGAGCTGGAGACAGAGTAGTTACGGGCCAGCTACGGCCCGCCCCCGGCCTGCGGGCGGAGGCACGCCGCGCATGTGGGACCCACCCCGGGCCGGGTGAAGCGCTGTCGCGCTCACACCGCCACACGCGCCCACATGATCTGCGTGCGGTCCATGTGGGGACCCTGGTAGTACACAACCAGCAGTGTGCCGTCCTCCAGGGCCGTGGCGGCGGGCAAACCCAGAGAGAAGTGCTCCATCTCCGCCCAGGTGTCCTGCATCGTGTCCTTGGTGGTCGACTGGACATCCAATTCGGGACGGGCGATTACGCCCTCGGTCTCCGGCGGCCAGGTGCGGCCGCCGTCCTCGCTCACTCGGAGCTTGATCTCCGGCGTGCCCGTGCGGTCCACGTAGACCATGGCGATGCCGTCCCGACGCACCGGCACCGGCTGGGCCGGCTGGCCCGGCACTCCCGTGTCCCACATCTCCGACCACGTGCGTCCTCCGTCCTCAGACTCCCTGGCGTGGATGTTCAAGTACAGCGCCTCGTGGGTGTCGTAGGTCCAGAACAGATCGAGTACCCGCCCGTCGGAAAGCACGTTGGGCCGCTGGTCCCAGTAGAAGACGCGGTTCGCCGGGTCGCCGCTGCTGAGGCTATGGCGCGGCCATGTCCTGCCGTCGTCGGATGAGAACAGCAGGACCGAATGGTGCCGCCACGGTGAGGCGTCGTCGTACGTCTTGTTCAGCTCGAACTGACAGGCCCATTCGCCGTCGGGCAGCAGCAGCGTCGGGCCGGTGATGGGGGTGGGCATGTGGAAGGGCGAGGTGTCCACCAGCTCGGGGGCCGTCCACGTCCTCCCGCCGTCGGAGGAGCGCGACAGCATCAGGCGAGAATCCAGCAATCCCTCGGTGGTCTGGTTGAAGAAGGGCCTGTCGGGATCGGAGTGGTCAACCCAGTAGAGTGTGGCCAGGACCTCGTCGCCGCCCAAAGGCGTGAGATAGCCGGCGCGGAACAGGCCCGGCTTGCCATCGACGGGTGGCGGCGCGAAGGGCTCTATCGGCTCCTGCCAGGTGGCGCCGAGGTCATCGGACCAGGTCAGGGGGGTGTGTTGCCCGCGGGTGCCGGTCTTGGTGGGTGCGGCTCGGAAGCTGCACAGCCAGCGCCCGTCCGGAAGCACACAGACCCCCGGGAAGGCGCAGCTTTGGCGCCGGGGGTCGTCGGCGCCGGAGTACACAAGGCCTGAGCTGACGATCTCCATCGGCGTGCTCCCTCTTTGTGGTGGCGTCGTGGCCGCAGACCGGCGGCGGCATGTGCCGGGGCCGGCCGTCGAGCCCGTTGGCTGCTATTGACCAGGCCACAACGCCCCTCTGCAGGCGTCTCGATTGTGGCGCCTCATCTACAGGCGCCCGAAGGCCGGGTGTGGGCCGGTGCGGTCCGCCCCTCTCCGGGCCGAGACGCCATTTGTCCGGCGCCCGCCGCGGGCGATGCTTGAACCGCTACCGGATGCCGACATTCCTCCGCGAAGCGTCCTTGACCTGCAAAGGGGGAGGAGATCGCGCCACCCGGAGGCAATATGTGTCCCACCGTGCGATTCCGCCGGCTCCCACAAGGGGGCCCAGGAGACATGCCATGCCGCGTCGCCCTCATCTGCTGGTTCTCGGCCTGCTGGTACCTGTGGTCTGCACCGCCCAAAAGCCGCTGCAGTCGGAGATCTCTGCTGACGAGATCTCCGTCGTCGGCGACGGCTTCCGCGTCGAATGGCAGGCCGACCGGGGGATGCAGCCGACGGCCGTGACCCTCGCCGACTGGGCCGGTGAGTTCCGCATCGACGACCCACAGCGGGGTGTCGGGTTTGCCGCCATAACCATCGATGGCAAGCGGTACCGCGCCGATCTGGCCAAGAACCCGACGGTAGAGACCGAGGCCAGGACCCCCACCGATCTGGCTTTCGTCGTCCGCTCGGTCCCCCGCGGCGGGGAGGGCGAGCCGTGCCCGCTGACACTGACCCAGCGGTTCCGGGTCTTCGGGGAGGGCGCGCTGTTTTGTGACCTGGAGCTCGCGCTGCCTAGAGGAGCGGCCGCGGTGGAGCTGCAGGACCTGGAGGTGGGCATGAGTCTGGGCACGGCGGAGCTTTCCCACCTGCAGTGGTGCTGGAAGAAGACCTGGCAGGGGGGAGAGAACTTGCCCCGAACAGAGGCTCTGCGCCACGAGGGCTACCTCCGGGTGATGGGCGCGACCCTGTCGCGCCACGACATGCTCACCAACCATGTGGAGATGTTCGTCGAGGACAGCAAGCCTCTGGGCGGCGACGCCGAGGCGGGGATGTGGTGTGAGGTGACGCCCGATACGGAGGGCGCCAAGTGCTTCTCCTGGCATCTGGGGGGCCCGGTGCGCGTCGAGCCCGGTTTCTCGTACAGCAACCGCTGGGGCATCGCGATGGGCCACTATCGTCAGAACGACAACGCCATCGGCCAGCGCATCGCCCACTGGCAGGAGGGCAATGCGAATCTGATGACCTACCCCTCGGATTCCGCCATCCAGGCCATGGCCGACTGCGGGGTGAGCGTCTGTGTGCTGCATCTTTACTGGAACAAGGGCTGGGGCAACTATGCCCCCTTCGACGAGGCGGATCTGCGGCGCTGGGTGGCCTCCTGCCACGGCAGAGGGATCAAGTGCGTGCTGTATGCCGTGCCGGCCGACAACCCCGGCCTCCGGGGGATCAACCGGGAGTGGATCGAGGCCCTCGACATCGATGGCATCTACTTTGACTTCGGCTCCGTGCACTTCCGTGAGATGAAGCCGGGGGGCAGCATGGCCGGCTATGGTCGGGAGTTCCCCGGCCTGGACTATCTACTGCTCACGCGCCACTACAGGGAGGCCGTGGGGGAGGAGGGCATCATCATCAGCCACTCCGGAGGTGGGGCGCCCGACGCCCTGTTCCATCTGAACCTCAACGCCTACCTCCCCGGCGAGTACGGCACCCACGCCGGGATGCTCCGCGACCTGCAGGGGGCCGCTTATCACACCGGCATGGCCTACGCCGTGGTCCATCCCTGGTGCGAGTACGAGAGCTTCCAGACCCGGCACGGGGCCGCCGTGTACTGCGCGGTGGGTAGTTTCCCCCATATCCTGTTCGGCCGCGGCACCCACCAGGACAATAACTATCACCGCAGTGTGTACCGCTCCGCCGACTTCGTGCTCCCGTACTGGCAGGTTCTCTCGCTGATCCCGATGGACAGGGACACTACGCTGTACTCCGAGGCCACCGCCACAGCGGCCTCGGCCGACAGCCCCGATGTGCACTGCTGCGTGTACCGCCGCACCCCGCAGCTCCTGCTGCTGACCGTCTCGAACCTCGGCGAGCCCTGCGCACCGAGGGTCACGCCCGACGCCGGGGTGCTGGGCATCGCGGGGCAGTACAGGGTTCTGCTGCTCGGCGGCGCCCGGGCCGCGGACCTGCAGGTGACCGAGCTTGGCCCATGGACCGGGGGCGAGATTCAGCTCCCCACCCTGGCCACGGACGACATTTGCGGCGTGGTCCTCTACCAGGGCGAGTTGCCCCCATACACGAAGGAGGCCGTGGGGCGCATCGGGCGCCTGGTCTCCGCGCTGCGGGACACCACCTTGCCATCGGCCGTCACCGACCTGCGGGCGGAAGCCACGACCGGCCGAGTGGATTTGCACTTCGGCCCCGCGGCGGATGAGCACCATATCGTGGAGTACCGGGTGTACCGGGGAGAAGGCGATGAGCTGGAACCCCTGACGACGGTGGAGGAGACTACGGGTTACTCGGATTACACCGCCCCGCTGGGCAGACCGATGCGGTACTCCGTGTCGGCGGTGGATGCGGCGGGGAACGAGGGGCCGCGGAGCGAAACCGTCAAGGCCACTGCCGCCGGCACGCCGGTGGAGCTGGGGTCCCTGGTGGGCGACACGCCGGGGTGGCGGATGCAGGGGGAGTGGCTGCAGTTTGGGATCCCGCGAGCTCCGGCCGGCGCCGAGGGCGACACCGTCGCCTTTGCCCCGCGCGGCGCGCGGTTTGCCAGGGTCCGCATCACCGGCGGCCAGGGCAACCTGGGCTGTGCCCACGTGGTGGAGATGCGGCTGCAGGGGCCTGATGGTGGCGAGCTTCGGCCGGTGGAGGTGACGTCCTCCGGCAGCGACCCGGGGCACCCCGTCTCGGAGGCCCATGATGGCATCGTCGACAAGACCCGCAATGGCTGGTGGTCGGACCGCACCCGGCCGCTGCCGGCGTGGGTGCAGTTCGATCTGGGACAGCAGCGGGAGGTCGCCTCGGTGTGGCTGCTGACATACTGGGACGGGAGCCGGTTCTACGACTACGTGGTGGAGGTCTCTCAGGATGGCCAGGAGTGGGGGCCCGTGGGCGGCACCCCACGGACGGAGGCCTTCTCCAGGACACTAACTGACGTGTCTTTCGCCGACGGCAGCGCCGGGGTCTGCACCATGGAGATCGGGCCCGAGCGCGCCGGCGGCGGTCTGCTCTTCCGCTGCCGGGACACGGACAACGGCTATGCCCTCTATCTGGACAACGGCTGGGACGGCAACCTGGTCCTGGCCAAACTCGTAGACGGCAAGCTGCAGCGCATCAAGGCGGCCTTCTTCCCGTACTCGATCCATCGCCCAATCCCTCATCGCCTGCAGGTGGTGGCCGATGGCGCCTCGCTCAGATGCTACTGCGACGATGTGCTGGCCATCGAGGCCGAGGACGACACCTATGCCCGCGGCCGGCTGGGTCTGACGGTGCCCAGCGGGATGCCGCTGGGGTTTGTGAACCTGTGGGCGGAGGGATCATAGATGGCGATAGAGGCCGGCCCAACGGGGTTCGGAGCGTGCGGGAGCGCGCCGCCGGGCGGCGGTTGCGGTCGCGGTTGCGGTCGCGTTGACACCCGCCCACGGCTGAACTATAATCCAAAGCGATGTTACCCCCGTTTGGCTACGGACGGGGGCTTTTGCTGTGAAGCGGTGCCCCGTAGGCCAAACGGCACCGACGCAATGGGAGGCTGAAAGTCCATGGCAGGCGTCACCCTCAAGGGCCTGACCAAGCGTTTCGGCGAGGTTGTCGCCGTGCACGATGTCAACCTCGAGATCCACGACAAGGAATTCCTGGTGCTGGTCGGCCCCTCCGGATGCGGCAAGACCACCTGTCTGCGCATGGTTGCGGGTCTTGAGGAGATCACCGAGGGTGAGATCTACATCGGCGACCGCCTGGTCAACAATGTGTCCCCCAAGGACCGCGACATCGCGATGGTGTTCCAGAACTACGCTCTGTATCCTCACATGACCGTGTACGAGAATATGGCCTTCGGCCTGAAGCTCCGCAAGGTCGCGCGCGAGGAAATCAAGGGCCGTGTAGACCAGGCGGCCCAGATGCTGGGTATCGAGGGCCTGCTGCAGCGCAGACCGAAGGAGCTTTCCGGCGGGCAGCGCCAGCGCGTGGCCGTAGGCCGCGCCATCGTCCGCGAGCCGGCGGTCTTCCTGATGGACGAGCCGCTGTCGAACCTGGACGCCAAGCTGCGCATCCAGACCCGCGCCGAGCTCATCAAGCTCCACAGAAGGCTGGGGATCACCACCATCTACGTCACCCACGACCAGGTTGAAGCCATGACCATGGGTGACCGCATCGCCGTCATGCTCGACGGTCTCGTGCAGCAGGTGGACACTCCCCTGAACATCTTCAACCACCCGGTGAACCGCTTCGTCGCCGGCTTCATCGGCAGTCCGCCCATGAACTTCATCGATTCTGAACTGGTCGCCGTGGACGGCGCGCTGTGGGTGGACGCGGGCTCCTTCAAGGTGAAGCTCCCGGAGGGCCGTGCCCCCGCCTATCAGGAGTACGCCGGGCGCCCGGTGATCTTCGGGGTCCGTCCCAGCGACATCTACGACAGGGACCTGTCCCCGGTGGTTGCTCCCACCGAGGACAATACGTTCACCGTGGATGTCGAGGTCATCGAGCCCATGGGGGCCGAGTCGATCCTGTATCTCAACACCGGTCAGGACAGCTTCGTGGCCAGCGTCGACAGCGCGACCAAGGCTACCGAGCGTGGGAAGCTGTCCATCACCCTGGACATGAACCGGACCCACATCTTCGACAAGGACACGGAGTTGGCCATCGCCGAGGAGACCGTGGGCTAGCCCGCCACACCCCGGACCGCCGGTGTCGTGCGTCGGTCGTCGACGGCCCCGGGCGATTCGACAGCAACGAGCGACACTCCCTTAGCACGCCACGGGCCCCGGATCTGTTCGCTCCGGGGCCTTTTCGCTGCTGGGGGCCGCCGGCCGGGGGCCGCCGCAATTGTGGATGCGGAGAGGCCGCTCAACTCGGCGAAGTACCGGCATGACGCCGGGCCCACGTTCCGCAAGCCGCGCAGGCCACGGTGATGGGTGCGAGGTCGTGCCCGCCACCGTCCGGGCGCTATACAGCCCCGAGGTTGACCAGACGCGGTTCCTGCTCGTATCGGTCCGGAGCTACTCGCCGGAGTTTGCGGGCCGCGTACCGAGATTCCTTCCAACCCCTGATCCACTGAGGACGCCCACGTATGCCGGTTGACCTGCACGTCCATTCCACCGCGTCCGACGGAACGCTATCGCCAACGGAGATGGTCGCCGCCGCGGCCGACAAGGGCCTGAGCGCGATGGCACTGGCCGATCACGACACGGTGGCCGGAGTGGCCGAGGCTATGGCGGCCGGGGAGCAGCGGGGTATCGACGTCTTTCCGGCCACGGAAATCGGCACCTACCACGCCGGGAAGGAAGTGCACATCCTGGCCTACATGGTCCGGCCCGCACACCGCGAGCTGCTCGAGCTTCTGACTCGCATTCGGGAGAGCCGAGTCGAGCGCGCAGGGAAGATCCTGGCCCGGCTCAATGATTTGGGCGTGCCGCTGCGGCTGGAGGACATTCTCGAGAACTGCCGCGGTGACAGCCTGGGACGGCCACACATTGCCGCGGCTCTTGTGGCACGGGGGCACGTCCCCGACGCCCAGACGGCGTTCGAGCGCTATCTGCGCCGCGGGCGTAGCGCCTATGTTCCCCGGTTCCGCCCGCCGTCCGCCGGCGCCATCGAGCTCATCCGGGAGGCCGGCGGCATCGCCGTCATGGCCCATCCGGGCATCGGCAACGCGGGAGCGGCCATTCCGGCCCTGGCAGAGCTGGGGCTGGCCGGGATAGAAGCCTACCACATCGACCACAGCCCCGACAGAACCCAGCGGCTGCTGCGAATCGCCTCGAGCCTGGCCCTCATCGTGACGGGGGGCTCGGACTCTCACGGCCCCGGGGGGCCCAAACCCGTGGAGGTGGGCGCGGTCGTAGTACCGGATGAATGTGCCGAATCCCTACGGCGCTGGGGGAGAGAGCACGGCGCCTGGCCACCTCCCCCGTGGCCACAGGACACGGAGTGACCTTGCCGCCGCGTGGCGGCCTTGTCGACCAGGAGGAACCTGTATGGCAACCATCGTCTGCTTCGGAGACTCGGTGACACAGGGGACACCCCACGTCGATCCCGCCGATACCTTCACAGCCCTGCTGCAGCGCCGGCTGAACCGGCGGGCCAACAGGAAGGCCTCCGTCATCTGCCACAATTCCGGGGTGGGGGGCGAGAACACCGCCGAGGGCCTGGCCCGCATCGGTCCTTCCGTCCTGGATCACGCCCCGGACGTGGTGGTGGTGGAGTTCGGCCTCAACGACATCCGCTACGAGCCGGAGAAGACCATCGCGCCGGCACAGTTCGCCGCCAATCTGCAGGAGATCCACAGTCAGATCGTCGCCGCCGGCGCCTCGGTTGTGTTCACCACCCCCAACCCCATCGTCAACGCCTGGCACGTATACTCCAGGGCTACCGACTACTACGCGCGCTGGGGTGGCTGCAACGGCGCCGTCGTGGAATACTCCGAGATCATCCGTCACGTCGCATCCGGGCTTGACTGCCACCTGTGCGATATCTACGCCGCGTTCGTGGCGGAGGCCATCGCCCTGGAGTTCGCGGGCGGCACCGCGGACCATGCCGACCTCACCTGCCTATCGGCGTACATCCGCACCGACGACGGTGTGCATCCCACGGCCGTCGGCCACGAGCTCATCGCCCGGGAGCTGTACGCCCTGATCGTGAGGGAGAAGCTGGTCTAGACGCCTACATTGGCGCTCTTCCTGACGTCTCAAGCGAGTTCTAGAAGCGCGGCCGAAAAGCCCGCCTTCGCCAAGAGTGTCATTCTGAGAGCGTCCGCTCCCGCAGGGAGCAGCTCGAAGAATTTCCTGCGATAGGGGCAGATTCTTCGCTATCTCGCTGCGCGAGATGGACGCTCAGAATGACATGAGCCGGGCTTCTGGGCCGAAAACAGGGTGCGACAGCGGCCCCGATCCGGGGACCTTTGAACGGCGTGCTCGGAGGTCTTCGGCGCCCCTGGGGTGAAAGGTATTCGCCACCTCGGCGCGGTCGCGTGCCAGGACGGAGGCGACACCGTGAGACTGCCGCTCATCCCCGTTATCCTGCCCCTGATCCCACCCTTGTCCGCCTGCGCCGCCCAGCCCATCCTGCCCGCGGTGGAACTGCAGGAGACCGTCTACACCTACGAGCCCGCGGACAACGGCGCCGGCCCCATGTGGTGTTACGGGTCCACCTGCATCGCCCGGGTCGGTGACGAGTTGTTCGTCAGCGGACTGGAGACCATCAAGGACCAAAAGCCGCTGAACAACACCCGGTGGATGCTCCTGCGGCGCGGTCGGGATGGGTGGGAGCTGCGGCAGGCCGATCCCGCAGGCCGCACGCGGGAAGGCTGCCCCATCGCGGCCTTTCCAGATGGGCGGCTGTTCATCTCCGCGAACCCCACGCTCACCGCTCCCGACGCTTACAACGGCCCCGCACAGCCGCAGGTGCTGCAGTTCTCCGCCACCGACCCCACGGCCCCGCCACAGGTGCTGCTCCCCGTGTGGGAAGGAGAGCCGGCGTTCACCGAGCACTCGTACAGGGGCTTTGCAGCCGATGGCCCCGGTGGCGAGCTGCTCTTGCTCAACATCCTGGGGCACGAGGCCCAGCACTGGAGCTTCCGGGATCGCGATGGCCTCTGGTCTCGCTGCGGCCGGTTGGTCTTCCCCATGGGCACCGAGTACGAGGTGCCCGAGCCGATTCGCCTGTGCTACCCCGTGGTGGCTCTCAAGGACCGCGCCGCCCACGTGCTGGCCATCAGCGACATCATCGAGCCGGTGAAGGCCTGGCGCGAGTACAAGCTGGAGCTTAACGAGGGGCGCACCTGGGACTACGACTTCCGCCGGCTATTCTACACCTGGACCCCGGACATCACGGGCGAGCCGTTCTCGGACTGGATCGAGATCGCCAGCCGGGAGAAGACGGCGGGCCACATCACCAACCTGGACATGTGGGTCGACGGGGCCGGGCGCGCGTACCTGCTCTGGCTGGACAGAAGCGTCTGGGACACCCGGGTGCGCGATAAGTTCTTCCCGGACGAGCCGCAGACGGTCTCGCTGGACTACTGCATCGTGGACAAAGGACAGGTGGTGTACCGCGGGAGCCTGGCGGGAGGGGGAGAGGGGATCGCGGGCGAGGTGCCCGGCTATGCCCGCTTCCAGGCCACGGCGGACGGGCGGCTATTCGTCTTCTACTACTGCAGCGGGGCCGCCGCCGATGGAAGGTCGGTGTCGGAGAACCGGGTGGTCGAGATCTTCCCCGACGGCGGCCATGGTGAGGCTCCGTTCACGAGCTTCATGACGGCCTCGGAGCGCGGGGGCTCCCCGCCGAGCCCGGTACTGGAGGTACTGGGGACGGCCACGGGGATGCCCGGGCTGAGCTACGCCCGGATCAACCTGCTCAGCGAGATCAGGGCGGACTTCACCGTCCGCTTGACCCAGGACGAGGCGGGCTCACGGGCCGAGCTGGACGGTTCGCCCTCGGTGTCGGCACAGGGCGAGGTGACCTCGTGGAAGTGGGACCTGGGGGGCCGGAGCGCTGCGGGTGTCCGAGTGAGCCACCTGTTTGCTCGCAGCGGACCGGTGGAGATCGCCCTGACCGTGGAGGATGACCTGGGTCACCGCGCCGGCATCACCCGCACGGTGCGGGTTCCTCCCACTCCGGCCGACCTGGGGCTGCACAAGTGGGGCACCGTGGTCCGCACCCAGGCCGAGAGCTATGTGGCCGAGGCAGGTGGCGAGATTCACGTGCGCGCCGACAAGCTGGAGGCCCGTGGCCTCTCGCTATCTCACTGGAACACCCGCGGTCATCGCCTGGAATGGGAGGTGGACCTGCCCGCCGGAGACTGGGCCCTCGTGGCCCGCTATGCCACTCCGGAGGACGCCACGAGGGTCCTGCGCCTGGACGGGAGGCAGATTGCGGTGGCGAGGTTCCCCTCTTCCGGGGGGTACGGGTCCGCGACCAGCGACGACTGGGCCTTCGCCGTGCTCACCGATTCGGAGAACGAGCCGCTGGCTCTGCACCTGGAGGAAGGCACACACATTCTGTGTCTCGAGAACCCCGATGGCACGGGGCTGAATCTGGACTATCTCGACTGGGTGGCCATGGCCCCGGACACCCCACCGCCGGCAAGGGCACGTGTGGTGGACGAAGAGGGCTATCGCTACAGTCTCCCCGCGCACGGAGTACTGCTCGCCGCCCGCATGAAACCGGAGATCGGCCACTGCACCACCTATGAGCTCGGGCCGCAGTTCCCCGGTGACGGTGTGCCGGGAGGTCCGCCCTCCACCCTCCGGCTCCTGGAAGACGGCAAGGAGCTGGGACCCGCCCACGTGCCCCATGCCGACGTGAGGGAGCACGGCCTGGGGCGCTACTCCCACTGGGGCCAGTCCCTGTGGTTCTCGACCTCGGACAACACCGACCCGCGGAGCAACGGCCGGCGCTACACCTGGGAGCTGGCCGAGTAGGGCCGGCGGTGATCGTGGCGACCGACACGCGCAGCGGCGGAACCACGATGGGGAAGACGTTCAGGCGATAGAAC
>CAYRFY010000134.1:0-14618 GCA_964423635.1 uncultured Armatimonadia bacterium
ACCACGAGGCGGGAGGCAACGTCCAACCCCCGAGCGCCACGCTCGCGTTGCCTGCGCCGCGTCTGCCGAGACGACGCTCTCGGAGGCACACACCATGTGTGTCATCGTGATGTTTCTGATAGTCACCCTCCCTGCTGCCGCTTCGGAGGTGCTGACACAGTTCTCCACCGACAGGCCCGGCAACCGCCAGGCTGCGCTCTATCTGGCACGCCGGACCTTCGACGCCTACTGCCTGGAGCGCCGCTCCGTCCCCGATCCCGCCCACCTCCCGGAGGCCCTGAGGCTCCGCAGCGGGGTCTTCGTCAGCGCCGTGCTCAATGGGGCCCCGCGCTGCTGCATGGGGACCTTGTACCCCACGCAACCCACGCTGGCTCGCGAGATCTGCGCCGCCGCGCGGGCCGCCGCCGCGGCCGACCTGCGCTTTCCCCCCATCCGCCCCGAGGAGTTGCCCGCGCTGCGCCTCATCGTTTCCATCGTCGCGCCTCCGGAAGCCATCCTCGACCCCTGGAGCCTCGATCCGCTGGTGGAGGGCGTTGCCGTGCGCAGCGCGAGAAGGACGGGTGTCTCCCTGCCCGGCGAAACCCCACATCTGAGCCGCCTGGTAGACTGGGCGAGGGTGCGCTCCGGTGCCGGGCCGGGGGAGGCGGTGTCGTACTTCCGCGTGCGCGCCGTGAGAATCGTCGAGTCCGCCAACGCCACCGCAATAGCGCCGCCAAAGTGAGAGTCGTCAGGAGGATGAGCTCATATGCCCGCGCTGCATCGCTCTGAGCACGCGTCGCTTTTGGTCATTTCCTGTCTCGGCCTGCTATTCCTGTGGTTGGGCGTTGCGGCCCCCGCCCTGGGTGCCGACGACGCCCGGGCTTCCAATATCTCGGTGGACGTGTTCCAGCGTACCGGCCCGGCGGGAAGCAAGCTCCTGCTGCGGGTCTCGCTCTACAATCTCAATAGCGCTTCTGTGGTCGCCTATCCGATCAAGCTCGAGGAGCTGATCCCCAACGCCTCCGCTCTCACCCTGGATGAGGACAAGCCCGGCAGTGTTCCGGATCGGCTGCGGAAGCTATCCCTAAGCGGCCGGCCGGTGGCCGCCAGGACCGCCGTCAAACTCACCACGTTCTATGAGGATTCCTGGCGCGACAAGGACTGCGGGCTCTCTCTGGCCGAGGGCGTGTACGCCGTGGTGGTGAGTGGCGGCGGCGTCGCCCGGCGGACGTGGGCCGCGGTGTCCTCGCGCGGCCTGCTGGTCAAGCACGCGCCGGACAAGGTCCTCGCCTGGCTCACGCAGTCGCAGACGGGCACGCCGGTGGAGGGCGCCTGGGTCGCACTGTACGGCGAGAAGGGCCGCGTAGACGCCGCACAGACGGACGCCGAGGGGTTGGTGCGGTTCAAGCCCACCGGCGATAGCGCGCCCTGCTTCCTGGCCACGCGCACCGGCCCGCCGGCCTTCTGCATGGCCCACCCGCCCGGGGAGCTTCCGCCCTACAAGTGCTACACCTACACCGACCGCCCGGTCTATCGCCCCGGCCACCTGGTTCGCTTCCGTGGCACGCTGCGCGCCGTGGAGCCCCAGGGCTATGCGATGGCCCGGGATGTGGAGCAGGTCACCGCCAAGATCCTCGCTCCCGGTGGCGCCACGGTGTACGAAAAGCCCCTGCGCCTCAATGACTGGGGCACGTTCTCCGACGATTTCCAGCTTGCCCCCGAGCCCCCGCTGGGCACCTACTCGCTGGTGGTCTCCGTGGGCGAAAAGCACAAGCAGCGCTCGTTCTACGAGCGCTTCGAGGTGGAGGCCTATCGCAAGCCGGAGTTCTCGGTTGAGGTCATCATCCCCGAGGAGACCTTCATGGGCGGCGACAGCATCCCCGTCACCGTCTCGGCGCAGTATTACTTCGGCAGCCCGGTTTCCGGGGGCAAGGTGGAGTACGAGGGTGTCTTCCAGCGCACCGGCACCCCGGTTCCCTCGCGGATCCTCAGCGCCGCTGGCCTGGGGAGCGCGGGATCGACAGACGTAGAGGAGCGGTTCACCGGCACCGGGCGGCTGGACAAGAACGGCAGGCTCACCATCGACGTGAAGACTCGCTACGCGCCGGTGGATCGGTATCTGTCCTTCACCGCCACAGTCTCGGAGCTGGCCCTGCGCCCGCAACAGGCCGATGCCGGCGTTCAGATCGCGTCCTCGAAGCTGAGAGTGCACGTCGGGCCGGAGAAGGGCGAGTATCTCGCCGGTGAGACGGCGCGGGTGAGGGTGACCACCCTCGATCGCGACCACGAGGGCGTATCGGCGGCGGTGAGGGTGATCCTCGTGGAGCACAAGAAGGACCGGCAGGACCGGGCCTACGAGGAGAGGACGGAGCAGCTCGTGGAGACCGACAGCCACGGGCAGGGGTTCGCGAGCTTCAAGGTGGAGCGGCCGGGACGATACGATCTGGAGGCCTGGGCCAAAGATGACCTGGGCAACCCGGCCTTCTCCAGGAGCAGTCTGAGAGTGGTGGAGAAGCTCACGAGGAAGCGCTGGCCCGACCTGCACCTGGATCGTGACAACACACCGCTCAAGCCCGGTGACACTGCGCGTATACGGGTCCAGACCGACCTGGTGGGCGGCTGGATGCTGTGGGCCGTCGAGGGTGGCTCTCTTTTCCACGCGCAGGTGCGGAAGGTCGAGGACCACGAGTTTGCCATCGACGTGCCGATCCGTGACTACTATCGCCCGAACGTCGAGTTCACCGCCTGCATCGTCCGCGACGGGAATGCGACTCGAGGGAACCTGACGCTGCCGGTGCCCCGCAGCGACAAGGCGCTGAAGGTGATCATCGAGACCGACCGGGACGTGTACGAGCCGGCGCAAAGGGCGCGCTACATTGTGACGACGCGGGACGCCGGCGGAGCCGCGGTGCCGGCCGAGGTGGGCCTGGGCGTCGCCGACGAGAGCGTGTATGCCATCCGCGAGGACTACGCTCGCGATCCGTACGGGTTCCTCTGGTCGGGGTGGCCCCAGCGGGTGAACACCGCGTACTCGATGGACCACATGTACCCCGGCGGCGGTACTCAGACGTTGTCTGCGGGAATCTCCGTGGTGACTGCGATTGCTGCTCGGCCCGCGAGGGACTCGACGAATGCGGTTGCCGGAGGCGAGATGGCCGAGGAGGCGCCGCGGGTGCGCACCCGTTTCGCCGACACCGCGTACTGGGGCCCCTCAGTCGTCACCGGGCCCGACGGCCGGGCGGAAGTGGAGTTCGAGGTTCCCGACAATCTCACCACCTGGCGTGGCACGGCGCGTGGCCTGACCCGTGATTCCTCCGCGGGCTCCGAGGTGAAGAAGGTCACCACCACGCTGCCGCTGCTGGTCCGCCTGGCGCTCCCGCGGTTCTACGTGGAGGGCGACGAGGCCACGGCGGCGGCGATCGTGCACAACTACACCGAGCAGGATCGGCAGGTCAAGGTGAGCCTCACCGCCGAGGGCGCGGAGGTGCTGGGAGACGCGGAGCAGACGGTTGAGCTTCCCAGAGACAGCATGAAGAGGCTGACATGGAAGATCAAGGCGCACGGCCCGGACGATGCGCGGTTCCTCGTCAGCGCCATCGGCGGGCAGGGTGCTTCCGACGCCATGGAGGCCAGGCTGCCCGTGGTGCCCGGCGGCGTGAAGGACGTGGAAGCCGTCGCGGGCATGACCAGGACCGAGGAGAGCGCCGTGCTGTCCGTGCCGCAGGACGCCATGGCGGGTCGCTCGGAGCTGATAGTGACGCTGGCGCCGTCCCTGGCCGGACCGATCTTCGAGGCCCTCGAGTACCTCACCACGTACCCGTACGGCTGCGCCGAGCAGACGATGAGCGGCTTTTTGCCCGACGTCATCGTGGCCCGCACGCTCAAGCGACTGGGAGTGGACCGGCCGGAGCCCAAGTACCTGGACCGTTACGTGAGCTTCGGTCTGCAAAAGCTGCTGCGCTATCAGCATGCCGACGGCGGCTGGCACTGGTGGGAGTTTGACGAGAGCGACCCGTACGTGAGCGCCTACGTGGCCTATGGTCTCAAGCTGGCCGACGAGGCCGGCTATGTGGGCGCCCGAGACGCCCTGGCCCGGGGCACCGGGTACCTCACCGACTGCCTGGCTCGCGAGGAGTTGCTGGGCGCCCGGGGCTATCTGCTATGGGCTCTGGCCCGCGCCGACCTATTGGACGAAGACGGCTTCACCGCGGCCAGGAAGACCGCCGTCGAGCTGTACGGCATGCGCCAGAAGCTGGACACCTACGGCCGCGCCAGTCTCGCTCTGGCCCTCAACGCCATGAGCAGGTCTCACAGTGTCCCCGGCGGCAGCGACAGCGAGCTGGGCGGCCTGGCTCGCAGCGTCGCCGAGGAGCTGGACGGCGCCGCGCAGAAGATGGGCCTCGGCGCGTACTGGAAGTCCGACAGCCATGAGCGCTACTCGTGGCGGGACAATGACGTGGAGGTCACCTCCCAGGTACTGCAGGCCCTGCTGCAACTCAAGCCGGACAGCCCCAACATCGGCGGCGCCGTGCGCTGGCTCATGGCCACCCGTCGTGGCAAAGCCTGGACTTCCACGAAAGACACCGCCTCGGCCGTCCTGGCCCTGACCGCCTATCTGGAGCAACACCAGGAGTTGTCGCCGGAGAGCACCGTCCGCGTGCTGCTGGGCGATGAGCAGGTGGGCGAGGCGCACTTCACCACCGAAGATGCCTTCGCCGACCCGAGGGTCATCAAGGTCGGCGGGGATGCTCTTGGCGCCGGGGACAAGACGCTGCGGATCGTGAAGGACGGCGCCGGCCTGGTGTACTGGTCCGCGCGATTGAGCTATCTGCGCCCGGCCGAGACGGCGCTCCCGGTTGCCAGAGGCGTTGCGGTCAAGCGCACCTATCAGATCTCGGCGGAGGAGCCCGTCGCCGCCCATACTCAGCCGGCCGGCGAGGTGGTGACCGTCGAGCTGACGCTCACCAACGAGGACAACCTGCGTTACGTGCTCCTGGAGGACCCGATCCCGGCGGGGTGCGAGGTGGTCGCGGGCGACGAAGACCCGTGGCGGCAGCCGTGGAACAGGCGGGAAGTGTGGGACAACCGGCTGGTGTACTACTTCGACTATCTGCCCAAGGGCGAGACCACGGTCAGCTATGTACTGCGCACCGAGGCCCCGGGCATGTACCGCGTCCTGCCCACCTCGGCCTGCCTGATGTACTTCCCCGAGGTGCGTGGCCACAACCGGCTGGTCCGCATGCGCATCGCGGAGGTGGAGTCGGCGCCGTGATCGCTCCCTGGCTGTTGCTTGGTTTGTGCGCCCTCTGCGCGCCGGCTCCCAGAGAGGGGCCGCCGCCGGCCCTGGGCATGGGGCTCCCGCGCGTAGTCCTGCCCGACCTTCACGGGCACCCGTACGAGCTGGCCGCTGTGGACAGCCCGGTGCTGGTGCTCAACCTGTGGGCGTTTTGGTGTGATACGTGGAAGGAGCAGCTTCCGCAATTGCGGGAGCTGGCGGCGCAGCAGGAGAAGCTGGGGTTCCGGCTGGTGGCGGTGAGTGTGGATGGTGCATGGACCGGCGTGTTCCGGGAGCATTGCGGCGCGGAGGGCGTGGCCTTCCCCGTGCTGCTGGATGTGCGCCGGCAGTTGGCGACGAGCTTCGGCCTCCGGGTGGTGCCGACGGTGCTGGTGCTGGATAGGCGGCGCCGAGTGCGCTACGTGCACGAGGCCTACCCGGGTAACCCGGTGGTGCTGCAGTCGATCCGGCGCGCCGCAAGTCGGGCACCGCAGCGGGAGTGAGCAGGACGCAGGGCGGAAGGGCTAACGGTGCCAGCCGTTCCTGGGAGCGCGGGTGTCTCGCCCGCATTGTCGTTCGCCGTTGACGTCTGGCCCGCAGGGAGCACGGCAACGGCGGGGACGACCGTGGTTCGTGGCGCGGAACGGCCAACGGCGCCGCAACGGTTAACGCCTGCCGGCTAGCGCTTCTCTCGGATGTCCAGGATCACGTACTCCGGGCGCTTGAGCTCATCGTCCTGCACCACGGAGACGTCCCCGTCTGCCGCCGCCTGCGCCAGGAAGCCCAGTGGTTTGCCCTGCTCCGGGCTGAAGGCTCCGGTGTGGGTCTGGTTGATGAGCACGTGGGTGAGCCCGATCTTGCGCAGCTCGACCAGCAACTGATCGGGAGTGCTCACCCGATCGTAGGGGATGAGGCGGTGGTGGCCCGGGTCGGCCCACATGTATTCGCAGTCCATGTAGTAGCCTCTGGGCTCGCCGTAAGTGCCCACCTTCCCGTCCGCCGGAACGATGCGGTTGAGCACCATGCTCGGCTCATACACCTGGCAGGCCATGCGCAGGTAGGCATCCTGCGGGATGATCCCCGTCGCCACCAAAGCCGGCGCGCCGCCGAGGTACAGAGCCCCCGCTACGCAGACGCCCAGCCACAGAGCGCCGGGTGCCCGCAGGAGCGGCGAGGGCGCCCGCCAGGCTACATACCCCACCACAGGGGCGAGGAGCAGGAGCGAAGGGATCAGGTAACGGGTGAGCTGCATCGAGGCCAGCCACCAGACCCACAATGGGAGAAAGAGCCACAGCAGCGGCGAGAGCGCCGGGGGGAGGCGCTCCGCGCTCTTGCGCGCCCACAGGCCCAATAGAACAAGCAGCGCGATCAGGTATAGAGGGCCTATCCAGTCGGTGAGTAGAACCGGCAGCAGCGCCTCGGCACCCCGCCGCCACTGAACGGTGAAGGGCACCGGGTTGAAGGTGAGGTTCCATGGGGCCAGCAGTAGCGACAGCGGGCTGCGCGGCCCGGAGAAGAGCCTCTGCAGCCGGGGCTGGTTGTAGAACTCCTCCGCCGGCGCGATGGCGCCCACCCCGAACTCCTTCTGGTGGTAGTCATAGCTCTCCGCCTCCGCCGGGCCCCAGTACTTGCCCCCGAATACGGAATAGGCGAAGGGGTACACCGGGTTGCCGGTGAGTACCCAGGTCTTGATATACCAGGGAGCCGACAGCACGGCCGCTGCGAGACCGAAAACGCATGCGGCCCGGGCCGCGGCTGAGAACCCCTCCCTGCGGCGGAGCACTATCCAGAGCACCGCAACCCCGACCACGCCGAACAGCGCGATGCCCTGCATCTTGGTGGCCATCATCGCTCCGGCCATCACCCCGGAGAGCCCCAGCAGGCGGGCGTCGCGGCGCTTGAGCCAATCCAGGAGCGAGAGCGTCATGAGCAGGGCGTAGGCGCAGGTATTGAGGTCCACGTAGCCCACCTGCATCAGCCAGCCCACCAGCGGGGTGCCGGCCACCGCCAGCGCCGCCCACTTGCCGCTGCCCCGGGCCAGGAACCGCTCCGCGATTGAGAACGCGGCGGCCAGACAGAGTATCCCGTGCAGCCAGTGGAACAGCTTGGCCAGTGAGACGCCCTGCAGGAGCATGCCCAGCGAAAAGAGCATCTGAGGGGCGGATGGGAAGTGGGAGTGGTGGTCATACCACAGGGGCTGCAAGCGGCCGGAGGTGGCGTAGATCTTGGCCTGGGCCAGGTGCTCGGCCAGACCATCCCAGTCATTGTCGGTGGGCGGGGCGATCGAGCCCAGAAGTCCGGCGAGGCTCCACAGCGCAAGCAGCCAGGCGATGCCCAGACCCGGGCGCCAGACCGTCAGGGCGGCCAGGCTCAGCAGGCAGGCCCCGGCCGCGGCCATGAGCGGAAGGCCGCTGTCGCCGGAGGCCGCCAGAGCTATTGATAGGAGCAGGGCCCCGAAGCACAGCAGGGCTCCCTTCAGACGGAACGAGCCCTCGGGCCCTCCCAGCGCATGGCCAAGTCGGCTCAGGCCCCGCCGGAGGTCCGCCCACAGGCCCTGGATCTGCGAGACGCCCGCCAGGGCACACAGGAGTAGCAGGCCAATGGCGACGGGGAGCTTCAAGAGACCAAGCAGGCCGAGGGCTCCAAGAAGCAGACAGAGCACGGCCAGACCGGTCCCGAGGTCGAAAAGCAGGCGCCCGGGAGTGTGTTCGTCCACCAGTCGGAGCCGAAACAGAAGCTGCCGGCCCAGCAGGGCGGCGCAGAGGGTCACGAGCAGTAGCAGGATGGGTGCGGTGATGGTCTCAATCATCTCTCGGCGGCCGTCTCTCGGTGGCGGGGTAATGGTCGTGACCGGCCTCAGGCGGTGGGCCGGGGGTTCTGGCGCAGGGGTCTTCTACAGTCGGCACAGGGCGACAATCAGCGTCTCCAGGGCCAGGCGGTCGTCCATGCGGCGCTCCGACTGCCCCTTGAGGGTCAGCTCTGCCTCGTAGATGCGGATCATGGCGCGCACAAGCTGGACGTCCGTGAAGTTCCGGGCCTGGGAGCAGTACTTCTGCACCATGAAGCTGCGGCCCCGGGTGGTGGTGAAGAAGTTGTGGTCTTTGGGCAGGCGGTCCTCGAAGCCTTCAGGCGGCTTGGACATTCCGTCCAGACGGAAGCCGGCCTTCATCAGGGCCTGGGCCTGCCAGATGACCCGGATCTGGCGCGAGATCATGCCCAGCAGGCCGATGGCCGCCCCCTGCACGCCGCTGGCGGGGAGCAGGTCGGGCAGGATGGCCAGAGCGCTGCGGGCGTCACGCTTGCCGATGGCGTCCACCAGCTCGAAGATTGTGCTTTCCTTCTCGCCGCACACGACTTCGTTCACATCGGCGATGGTGATGTCCTGAAGATCGGTGCCGACGTAGGTGATGAGCTTGTCCAGCTCGCCGAGCATCAGGTCGACTCGGCTGCCCACGATGCCGACGAAGGCGGTGGCCACGGGCAGCGGCATGCGTTTGCCGCGGGCCGCCGCCTCCTGGGAGATCCAGCCCGGCAACTCGCGGTCACTGGGGGGCGCGGCCTCGACGATCTGGCCGACATCGGCGATGGCGCTCTTGAGGTCGGCCTTTACCGGGGCGCCGCCCCGGCTCTCGGCGCTGACCTCGCAGTCGAAGACCACCCGTGTTTCGGCGGGGACCTGGCGCAGGGCGGCGGCGAGCTGCTTTTGGGCCGCCGCGGGGAGCTTGTCGGCCGCGCGCACCACCAGCACCCGGTCCGAAGCCATCAGGGAGCCGGAGCGCAGGTGCCCCACGATTCCCTCCAGCCCCGCTTCCTGGGCGTCCAGGACAGTAAGGCCCCACTCCCGCTCCTCGGGGGGCAGGGCCGTCTCCACGACCTGGGCCACCACGCGCTGCCGAAGCCCGCTCGCCGAGCCATAGATGAGAGTGATCTGCTTACTGGGATCAAAGCTCGACGAGACGCCGGCCACGGCCATTCCTCCTGCCATCATGTGTGTCCATCAACACGCGCCACAGGTCACGCGTTCTCCGGCGCCGTCGGTCGCCCAGGCTCCGTCTTCCCCCGCATCCTGCCGCAAGGCCGCGGGCCTCACGCCGGCGCCGACTGTCTCACAGCCGCTTGATTTGCTCCACCAGGTACGCGAAGTTTCGGTATGGCACGTCCTGCGGCACCGAGTGGTCCACGGCCGGGAAGTACCGCCCCTCATCGAGCAGGGCACGGACCTTAGCGATCTCTCCATCGATGGCCCGTTGGTCCTTGAGCAGTGCCCGCTTGTCAATGCCGCCGGCCAGGACGATGTCCTCCCCGTAGCGGCGCTTGAGGGTCGGCGGGTCCGTTCCGGCCGCGATCTCCAGTGGCGAAAACCCGTTGATCCCCACCTCCATCCACAGCGGGATGAGCTCGTCGATGAACCCATCGCTGTCGACGAAGATCGTTCGGATGCCGCTTTGGCGCATCAGGTCGCAGATCGCCACGTAATGTGGCTGGAGGAACTCGCGGAACATGGCCGGAGACAGAAAGGAGCGGCCCTTGTACGCGATGTCCTCACCGAAAGATGCGAAATCGAAGCTCACGTGCGACAGGTAGGCCCGGGCGAGTTGCAGGAAGAACTCCTCCAGGTACTGGAGCATCTCGTGCACGAAGCTCGGGTCGTCGTAGAAGAGCATGCAGAGCCGCTCGGTCCCCACCCACTGCTGCAGGGTGTGGCCGTAGAAGCTCCCGGGAGCGAAGCCCACCGGCCAGGGGCTCTCGGCCATGGAGAGCGCGAAGGCGTCCCAGTCGCCGGGATACCTCCCCGCGGATGAGGCGTCCAGCCGCCGGGCCAGAGCGCGGAAATCCTCCCTGGTCTTCACCGGATAGTCCAGCCACTGGGGCATCTTGGTCTGCCCCTGCTCCTTGAGTACCCGCAGGGTGGCGCCTTTCTCGTCGCGGATCGTCAGTGTGCTTTGGTCTTCGGCCAGCACGACCCTCGCGAAGGGCGGGATCAGAGAGTAAGGCGCTCCGCCGGCGAAGCGGACGCGGTCGAAGCCGAAGTGCTCGGCGACATCGGCATCCGCGGGCAGGCCCTCCCCGCGCCAGCGCTCCAGGGTCTCATCCATGAACCATCCGTAGTTCAGATTGTACGGCAGATACACCTCGCTCCTCAACCGGCCATCGGCAATGTCCAGAAAGCGTTGGCGCCCTGTCATCCTGCCTGCTCACCTCGATCTGGGAACCTCGTAACGTGAAGACAGTAGGGCATTGGGCCTGCTGCCGCACGGGATTCCGCCGGGAGAGGCCGGCGCCTGCGCCCGCCGGGACGCACAGCGCCGCCAACGCGATCTACGTCGTCTCCGAGCCTACGGTCCCGCATAGCCTCTGGCCCGCAGCATGGGGGCAATGCCGGTGCCGTGGGCCTGATGAGTGACGGGGTTGACCTCGATGATGATCAACTCCTGGGCATCTTCGCCATAGGGTCCGCGCGCCACGGTCCTGCCTCCCGGCCCCACGGCGAGCGAGCAGCCGATGCACTTGCGCCCGGCCCACGGGCCGGCGCCAATTCTGCCGACGTTGCTCACTCCCACGACGGTCAGGTCATACAGGCGCGCCAGCTCGCGGAAGGCCTGGTCCCAGATGTCGCCGTAGGGCCGCGTGGTGTTGTCGTGGTCCGCCGGGGTGGCCCAGGCGCACGGAGCGAGGATCACCCGGGCGCCCATGCGCGCCAGACAGTGCCCCAGAGCCAGAGACTCCGGGAAGTTGTCGGCACAGATGCTGACTCCGAGCGTCCCCAGGGGCGTGTGGGCCACCCCCAGGCTGTCACCGACGCTGTAGACGTCCTCGACGCCCACAAGGAGGTTGATCTTGCGGTGCCTCAGCAGGAGGGTGCCCGCGGGATCCACGAGCAGGGCGCTGTTGTAGGTGCGGTCGCCGTCGCGCTCGGTGAGCCCGGCGAGGATGTAGACCTCAAGCTCTTGCGCCAGGAGGCGCAACCAGCGCGCTCGTGGCCCGTTGACGGGCTCGGCCAGCTCGGCCGCCTGCGGGTGGGCCCATCCTACGTCCAGGCACTCAGGCAGCACAACCACTTCACAGCCGCGGGCCGCCGCGGTGCGGACGAGCTCCTCGGCCCGAGCCAGGTTCATCTCCGGCCGGCCGCTTTCCACCAGCATCTGAGCCATCCCCAGCGTGAAGCTCATCTGGCGGTCCCTTTCCCAAGTCTCCGTGGTAGGCCGTTCTCACTCTCCGTCGTGCGCCGTCCTTCTCTGCATGTCTGTGTTCAGCCGTTCTCCGTGGGACTCCGTGCACTCCGTGTCTCCGTGGTGAGACGTTGCCGCTCTCCGCCGTTCTCCGTCGTGCGCCGTCCTTCTCTCCATGTCCGTGTTCAGCCGTTCTCCGTGGAACCCCGTGCACTCCGTGTCTCCGTGGTGAGACGTTGCCGCTCTCCGCCGTTCTCGCCGCTTCTCAGAAGTCACGCATGCTCACCATCGGCTGCACGGCGTCGGCCAGCGCTACGGCGGCGAAGCAGATGAAGCGTTTCTCGTCGCTCCGCAGGCGGCGGCCGTCCAGGAGGTCCTCGATGCGGCCGGTGGAATTCGAGCCGCTGAGGGCGTAGACCCAGCGCCCCAGGGCCGCCTGCATCTCGGGATCGGCCTGCACTCTCTCCAGCCAGTAGACCAGCGGGTCCAGGTCGAGCACGGACCTGCCTCCGCCCTTGAGCCAGCCTTTGTCGTCCGGGTTGATGATGCGGGCGCGGAAGCTTCCCCGCATGTGCTCCTCGATACGCCGGCGAAGATCCGCGTCGGCCACATAGTGGTGGGCCCAGATGGCGCTCTCGGCCGCGGCGCCGGAGAGGCTCTTGTAGTTGGCCAAGAGCCATTGTGTGTCGCGGCGCGCCATGGCCAGATCCTCGGGGCGGTTGGTGATTCTGGCGAAGGCGCAGGCGGCGGCCAGGGTGCAGCCGATTGTGTAGGCGTTCGTCTCGCCCGAGTAGATGCGGGTGGGCGTTTGCAGAGGCGTGATCGGCCGCTTGCTGTAGTCGTGCAGACACCAGCCCACGCCGATGGCACCACTGTCCTGCCGGAAGCTCTCCCGATAGTCCATATAGGCCTGCAGCGAGCGGACGAACCTCTCGCGCTCGGCCCCCTCGAGGTAGCTGGTCAGCCGCGCCATGGCGATGGCGATCTCACCGCCGTCGGCGACGTAGCACTCCTCGCCACGACTGGTGATGCCGTAGCCCATGCGGTAGCCGCCGTCGTCCCGCTGCAGGCGGATCATCTCGCGGCCCCAGCGGATGGCGGCCTCGCGGTACGCGGCCCGGCCGGTGATCTCGTAGGCTCCCAGCAGCCCGCGGGCCGCGCGATTGTCCTCGAAGGAGATGCCCGAGAAGGTCCCGTCCGGAGCCTGGGTGGCCACCAGCCAGTCTACCACGCGCAGGAACGTGGACTCGAGGTCGACGGTCACCGCCGTGGCGTCGGCATGCCCCTCGGCAGTCAGGCCGACGGCGAGCTCGTAGTCCCGGACGCCGGTGGGCTCCAGGGGGAAGGCGAAGTCTGCCGCGCCGGGGGCCGCGACCTGCCCGGTCGCCGCCGCCACGGGCCGCCCGTCGCGGCTCACGACGGCCTGCACCTCGACGGGTTGGTCCAGGCGGCCGTTCACGGGTACCGAGACCAGCATCCGGGGCCGCCCATCGTCGTCCGGGCGAAAGTCGATCTCGGAACAGCCCAGCACCGGCGCCCCCGCCGCGATGCGCGCCAGTTTCGCGACGAAGTCGCCGAAGGCCTCGCCGAGCCTGTCCGCCACGTCGATATTGTCCACGCCGAAGCAGGCCCATACCGCGCCACGCTGCGCCTTGCCGCCCGGGAACAGCGCCGCGGCCACCGTGCCCAGCTCGTTGCCCTGCGCATCGTGGGCGGAAAGCAGCGGGACGTACCGGCCGGTGCGGCGCCCGCCGATGCTCAGGCCGCCGGCGTCACCGGGGGCCCAGGAGGGGGGCACGGTGACCTCGTACCCGGAGGCCTGCTCTCCTATGGAAGCGGCCGCTGAGAGCCATCCTCCGGGGGCCGCCTGCAGCGAGGCGGCCTCGGCGACACGGACGAGCGGCGTGAACACCGGCAAGGTCCACTCTTCCGCCCGCCGGGCGATGTCGGAGCCGAAGGCGGCTGTGGTGAGATCGGCTTCGGCCCCCGGTCTCATGGGGGCCGCCAGAGCCGAGGGCGGGCGCAGCGGCGTGCACCAGGAGACCTCGTCGAGCCATACGGTGTGGTCGCCGGAGCCGACCATGCCCCGGGTCAGCCCGAAGAACACGCGGTCCACCTGCTCGGCCGCGAGCCGGTCGCCCGGTCCGCCCCGCTCCTCATTGGCATAGGAGAGAAAGGTCGAGGTGGGGAGGAGGTAGTGTTGCCACTGCTCGGTGAGCGGCACCACCCTCTTCCAGCGCGAGCGATCGGCCTCCTGGACCTCCACCGCCAATTGCCGGGTGTTGGTATCCCCTCTGGCCCAGAATGACAGGACGCAGCGGTCCGCCGGTATCTCTCCCGCCTCCTGCCTCAGCCCCGCATAGGCGAACCCGCGCAGGTCGGGAAAGCCAACCCGCGCCGACCCCGCGGTGTCTGCGGCCCCCGGTGAAACGAGCGCCGTCACGACGCGGTCGTCCTTTCCGAGATGGCCGGTGTCCCACTCGGGCTCTGCCGCATCGAAGTCCGCGACAACGGCGGGCGGCACGGCCGGGTCGACTGTCGCCGAGCCCGCCGTCTCCCAGCCCTCCTCGGTCCGGTACACCAGATGCTCGAAGGCCAGGCCGCCGAGGGTCAGGAAGCTGCCTCCGGAACGAGCGTAGCGCATGAACGAGTCTCTGGCCGCCGCCGGGAAGGTGCCGCCATAGGGCAGGATGAGGAGGTCGATCCACTCCGGGTCCAGGGCGTCCTCGGCCGCTATCTGTGCGGCCGAGGCCAAAGTGGCCGCAATCCCATGCCGGCGCAGCGATGTGGCGAGCGCCCGCGGGTCTGTGGCCGCGCCGTGGGCCGGAAGGTCATCCTGCAGGATGACCACGGCAGGGCCCTTTTGGCCCTCCAGCCATTCCGGGCGCCGGCTCCGCGGCGGTGCCATCCGCTCCACGGCCACATCATCCACCCACACCGTGGCCGCGCAGTCCTCGTCCTGAGCCCAGATCGAGAATCGCACCACCACGTAGGCGGTATCCTCCGGGATGGCGCAGCTTCCGCCGGGACCGAAAACGAGCGACACCTCGTGCCAATCGCCGGCCCCTGCTCCCGGGCCAAGCACCCCGAAGCTGTGCATCCCGGCCACCTTGCCGTCGGGAGCGTAGCAGTACAGGCGCCCCCCGAACTCGCCGCGTTCCACGCCCCCGGACCGCGTCCGGGCCGAGACCCGG
>CAYRFY010000135.1:0-4353 GCA_964423635.1 uncultured Armatimonadia bacterium
GGGCGGGATCGCCGAGTCGGGCTGGAAAGCCCGACCTACGGGGTGGCCAACGGCTTGCTTGCGGCCCCGGAACTTGCCCCAAACGTCAAGAAGTGCGCCCATGTAGGCATCTAGTCCAGCATCTCGGCGATGCTGACCTCTCGTCCCTCACGAAGTGACCGTTGGCCGGCCTCCAACACAGCGATGACCTCGACCTCCTCCTCGATCGGCACACTCACCTCGCCGTCGCGCACCAGGGCGATGAACCGCTGCATCAGGTAGACGTAAAGATCGCTCAGGCTCGGTGTCAGCGACTTCCAGCCCTTCGTTCCGTAGAGGTTGATCTGGTACCCGCCGCACATCTGCGGGGGCTGCCCGACCATGAGGATCACATCGCGGCCACCCTCGAACCGCACCCGGACCACGTTCTTGTCGGCCACACCCACATTGAGGCAGGAGACCGCACCGGGCCCAAACACTCCGTAGGCCATGGAAAGCGCGTGGATGCCGTACCAGATCGGGTCTCCGCCGCCGGCGACGGTGGCGAGATTCATATCACCGAAGGCCCCGGAGGCGACCTCTTCTCTCAGGGCGACGATGTCGGGGACGAAGCGCAGCGAGCTGGCGGACATGAAGGGCGCGTTGTGCTCGCGGGCGATCTGCGCGATGCGCTTGGCTTCCTGCGCGGTCATGGCCAGGGGCTTGTCGCAGAAGGTCGGGAGCCCCTTCTCCAGGGCGGCCACGGCGTACCGGTACTGACTGCCGGAGCCGTCGTCGGGGACGATCACTGCATCCACGCCCTCGGTGCACTGCTCGGGGGTATCGCAGACCTCCTCGATGCCGACAATGGCCGCCAGATGCCGGGCGGCCTCGGGGACCGGGTCCCAGATCTTGACGGCCCGCACGTCGTCGAACTTGCGCTCCACAGGGTTGAAGGGGAACTTGCTTTCGCCCGCATGGTCCGGCAGTTGGGCCGGGTCATAGCCGTTGAAGCAGCAGGAGAAGATGGGCCCGTGGGTCATGGCCGCCTTGCGGGGGACGTCTGCGCCGTTGAAGGTCGGTGCGTACGAAGCCGCTGAAATCAGCCCGACTCTGATCATGAGAAGCCTCCGGCCGGAAGTGGGCAGCTTTGCCAACAGCGGCGGCACTGTTCGCTCAGGGGGCGCAGAAACCCTCCGCACACCATATGGGATCGCGAGATCCTCTCCGGGAGGGTACATGCGGTGCCTATGTCCCCCGGACCATCCGCGAGATCGCCTCGCAGAGGGTCTACCGTTGGCTTGTGAGGTGTATAGCAGGTGGCCTCTTGCAGGAGGGGTGGCAGGCCGCGCTCAGGTCGCCGTCAGACTCTCGTGCAATCTCTCGTCCCACAAGGTCTTCACCCGGCGCCGCAGGAAATGGCAGCCGTCGCCACCGTCCCGCGGCCGCGGGATGTGACCTGCCACAATGGAAGGGATGGCCATGCTCCCCACGCTGCTGCTGCTTGCACTGTTTCCGGCCTCGACGCCGGCGCAGCCGACACCCACCGCGTACTACAGCTTCGAGCAGGGCCTCGATGGCGTCGGTGTCGCCGGGGCGCTGCCCAGCACTGTGGGCGGCAAGCCGGAGTTGGTGCCGGGCAAGGTAGGCCGGGGGCTGAAGGTCGGGCCCACCTACGGCTACCTGGACTGCCCCACCGCGGGGGTCATTGGCCCCACATCGGGGACCGTGGAGATGTGGGTCTGCCCACTGGACTGGACTTCCGATGACGGCAAGTTCCACGTGTTCTTCGATACCCGCGGGCAGGGCGTCTTGTACCTGTACGAGTATTTCAACACCGAGCGGCTGTTGATGCTGATGGGTCCGGACATGGCGGGCCCGCTGACGAACGCGCAGCTCCCGACGGACTTCTCCCCGGGCGAGTGGCACCACATCGCCGGAACCTGGTCGCCGGAGGGGGTGCAGGCGTACTACGACGGCAAGCCCGCCGGTGTCCTGCCGGCAAAAGGGCAACTGCCCGGCACCCTGGGCGAGACCTTCCGGCTGGGTGATGAGCCATGGCAGTTCGAGCGCGAGAGCGGCTCGGTGATCGACGAGGTGCGTCTGTACGACCGGGCGCTGTCGCCGGCGCACATCGCCGCCCACGCCGCGGGTGACATGGACTTCACCGTACCTCTCGCGCAGGAGACCACGGCGCTTTGGTATGAGATCGACTGCCTGTCCGGCACCGCCGCGGTCACCGTCACCTTCGGCGGAGCGGATGTGGAGGACGGGCGTCTCCAGGCGCGGGTGGCTCTGGTGGAGCCCGGGGCCGCTCTCCCTGTGGATGCCCCGGCGGTGCCGGTGCAGACGGGAAAGGCACAGGCGACGGTCGCTGTCCCGGTGACGCAGCCGGGCACCTACGAGCTCCTGGCCGAAGTCTTGCTGGATGGTCGGCCGCAGTTCTCGCTTCGGCGCGAGTTGATCGTGCCCACCACCGAGTGGTTGGGCAATCAGATCGGTCTCGAGGACAGGGTCCTGCCGCCCTGGACGCCGGTGCAGGTCGAAGGCACAACCTTGAAGTGCTGGGGGCGGGAGTATCGCTTCGACAACGGCCTTCTGCCCACCCAGATTGTCGCGAAGGATCGGCCCTTGCTGGCGGCTCCGGTCGCTCTGAACATCCAAGCCGGCGGCGAGCAGGTGAAGCTGGAGGAGCAAGAAGCGCAACTACCGGAGTCCACACCGACCCGAGCCCGGCTCCAGGCCCGGGCCACCGCGGAGCTTGCGGGAGAGAGGGTGACCTTCCGCAGTGACGTGCTGTTTGAGTACGACGGCCTGGCGCTGGTCGAGCTCACCTGTGACAGGCCGGAGCAAGTGCCCCTGGAGAGGTTGAGCGTCGAAATCCCGATCGCCGATGAGCACGCACTGTACCAGCACCGCTACCTGAAGTCCTGGGTGCCGGATTCGGGGCTGCTGCCCGAGGGGCAGGGCGTACTGATCGAGGAGCCGTTCATCCCGTACGCCTGGCTGGGCGACAACGACCGGGGGCTGTTTTGGTTCTGCGAGTCCGACGAGATGTGGCCCAATGGGGCGGCGGAAGACGCGGTGGAGATCGCCCGCGAGGGTGGACGGGTCGTGCTCCGCCTCAACATCCTGGGGCCAGAACAGAGGCTTCCGGAGAACTGGAAGCTGGTGTTCGGCCTGCAGGCTACACCGGTCAAGCCTTTGCCACCCGACCGGCGCAAGTGGCGCATGACCGAGACGTTGCTGAGCGACGAGGGCCGACGGCGGCAGAACATCCAGATCATCTGGCCGGTGCCCGACAAGGAGGATTCGCTTGCGGCCTTCGGTTGGCCTCAGGCCCGGGATGAGGCGGCCTTCGCCGCCCGTATCGAGGCGCTCCACGCCAAAGGCGCCCTGGCCGTCCCCTACCTGTGCCTGACCTGGGTTGCCGACAACACGCCACAGTGGCGGTTCTTCAGGAAGCAATGGGAGATGAAGGCCTCGGACCCCAGCATCCCGCAAGCGGGCTGGGATCACAACTTCGAGCTGGTCTCTCCGGTGGCTCCCGGCTACTCGGACTTCATCATCTGGACCACCAGGCGGTTCATGGAGAAGTACCACATCGACGGCACCTACCACGACCAGACGCATCCTTACACCTCGAGCAATACCATCAGCGGCGCGGGCTACAAGCGCGACGGTAAGGAGCACATCTCCTACCCGATTCTGGGCTATCGGGCGCTCTATCGCCGGAACTACGCGATGGTGAAGTCGCTGCCCTGGCAGACCTGGACGCAGGCTCACATGTCCGGCAAGATGGTGGTGCCGGTACTGGCGTACGATGACACGTACCTGGATGGGGAGCACTTCCGCGGGGTGGTCAAGGACAGCTATATGGATGTCTGCTCGTTGGCGCAGTTCCGGGCCGAGTACATGGGACGGCAGTGGGGCCTGTGCCCGGTGTTCCTCCCGGAGTTCGATGACGAGCACCGCAAGGCGGTGGAGCCCACCCGGGGCCTGATGGCTCTGCTCATGATCCACGACATCGGCATCTGGCCGATCTGGTGCAATGCGCGGGTGGTCGAGGAGGCCCTGACCGCTCTGGACGACTTCGGGTTTGTCGACTCAGAGTTCATCCCCTACTTCGACCCCACGCCCCCGGCCACCACCGATCTCGCGGACGTCTACACCAGTGCCTACCGCAAGGATAACGGCGAAGTGCTGCTGGTGGTCGCCAACCTGAGCAAGGAGGACCGGCGGGGGCAGGTGGAGGTGAACCTCGAGGCACTGGGCGTGCCGCAGGCGAAGGCGGAGAGCTGGCCGGAGCGCCAGGCGCTGGAGTCGCCCCGGGGCCGCTTGACGCTGGAGATCCCCCGATTGGGCTACCGACTGGTGAGGCTGACCGGGCGGTAG
>CAYRFY010000135.1:4453-13552 GCA_964423635.1 uncultured Armatimonadia bacterium
CCGCTCCGCCCTGTGCTGGGCCGTCTCCCAGGTCGAGACTCACCGAGCAGGGCACGGTGTAGCTGTCCCCCGGGTTGACGAGATACGTGTGCCCGGCGCCGTAGTCGGCGGGATCCGCGAAGCCCCGGATGATGGTGATGTCGCCCGTCGAGATCCCGTCCGGTGTCACGCGCTCGATGCGGAAGCTGGTGTCGGGCGGCAGCTCGTTTGAAAAGTGGATGGTCTCGCCCGCCAGGGGAGCGTCCGCCGGCAGCGGCGGGTCGAGCCGGATGCGGTTGTCCTGCGGGTCTGTGGCATCTACAGCGACCACAGCGCCGCTGTAGCTCGCCCGCTTCGGGGTGATGCGCAGGTCACCGTAGCTGAAGAAGCTCGCCTCGGAGAGACGGACGAGCACCGGCCTGCCACCCTGGAGGCGCAGCAGGGCGAAGCGGCCGGAGAACTGGACCCTTCCATCCACAGAGACGGCTGTGGGCCGATGACAACTGATGAGGATGTCCTCGGTACCGTCTCGCAACGTCACGGCCACGGCGGCCGCGGAGGTCTCGTCGCCGTCGTGCTCCACCGGGAGGCGCCGCACCGCAGAGATGAAGGGCTGCCGGTCGTAGGGCTCCAGGACGTTGACGAACTGGGTCTGCAGGTTTTCGCCCAGCTTGCTCTGGATGACCTTCCGCAGGCTGGGGAGATTGCCGGGCTGGTTCGGGGCGGGCTGTCCGCTGCCCAGCGCCACCTCGTCGCAGGGGGTGAGGGCGTGCAGGCGCAGGTGCGGCTCGTGGCCGGCCCTGATACGGCCCCGGTTGTCCTCCGCCGTCCAGTCCACGGTGTACGAGGCCTCCACCGGTCCTGCGCTGCGCTCCACATCCCACAGGTAACTGAAGCCACTGCGGAATAGCAGGTCGCTGCGCTTGCCGTCGATCTCGAGCTGGCCGCGCCGGATCTCGGGGCCGGCGAAGGTGCCGCTGGCCTGGGGCTGCAGCGCAACCCCCTCGACGGTCGCGGTCTGTGAGGGCCCCTGGTACAGCAGGCGGTGGTTCTCTCCGCCCCGGGCGCGGAAGATGTCCAGCACGTAGCTATCGGCATCGGACACGTCGACGAGCGCCACCGTGCGGCAGTAGGTGTCGCCCGCCGGGTTGCTCTGCGGGGACGAGGCCTGCAGGACACGCAGCGGCGGCCGGATGTGGAACAGCGTGAGCTTGCCGCCCGGGCTGTAGGGCAGGCCGGCGTCGCCCACCAGCAGCGTATTGTGGCTGATGGTGTTGGCGGTCCAGGCGTACTGCTCCGGGCGCCCCTCGCAGTACTCGGGGTACCCCAGGTCCGGGAGCATGTCGATATTGTGGGCGTACAGGCCGAGGTTGAGGCTGTCGCGGTGGCAATGCCCCAGGGCATGGCCGTAATGGATCCAGATGGCGCGGCCCTCCTCGGCGGCCTCGGTGTCCGTCTGCAACACCGCCTGTCCGTAACGCCCCAGATGCTCCGAGCGCAGGCGGAAGGGCTGCGCCCGGCCGATGCGGGCGATCTCCGCGGCCGAGGCGCCGGGATCCTCGGCGAAGATGTCCTCCCTGGTGCGCAGGCGCTCCGGATTGCCCTGGGCATAGTGCCAGGCCAGGGCCGCCAGTCGCGGGTCTCCATACAGCCGGTAGCCCAGGGCGAAACTCCCGGCATTCCCGGCCCGGCTCCAGGCCCCGGTGGTGCCGCTGTCGCCGATGCAGGGCAGAGCGGCATCCAGGCAGTTGAGGCGGGCCTCCACCAGGAAGCCCTGCTTGAGCTTCGGGAACTCGCCGATGACGTCGTGGTTGTGGTACTGCGGGTAGGCGGCGAGGGTGGTGGCGACTCCGACGAGGCTGCGCGTCCAGATCAGGCCATAGCCCCCTACCTCTTTGCCCATCCCATCCCGATCGAGCCCCTCGGTGAGTACCCACGGGATGGAGTCCTTCTTGCGGGCGAACTCCCCCGGATAGCCGGGCGAGAAGAGCCAGTCCAGCCACTCTTCGGTCACGCCGGGGCGGTCCAGGGCGATGGCCGCCGTCGCCACGGCATCCTGGTGCATCCCGGTATTGCCGTAGATCCGGCCGTCCCGAGTGCTGTGCAGCACCTCCAGCAGGAAGTTGTCCTCGATATGCCGGCAGATCTGCGCGATGGAAGCCCGCGGCGCCAGGCGATGGCGCGTGGCCTTCTCGCTGATGAACGCGACCAGCTCCGCGTCATCCTGGATGCCGTCGAAGATGCGGTCATAGGCCCTGGCCATGGTGCTGACGGCGCCGTTCTCCCAGATGCGCCCCTGAATCCGGCCCATACCGCTGCTGCCGTCGGAGTGTTTGAAACCCAGCTTCGCCAGCGGCGCCCAGTCCATCTCCGGGTAGACATCGGCGACCCGGTCCAGAAGAACGGCGGCCTTGTGGGCATACAGGGCGTCATCGGTGAGTGCATAGGCCCACGAGAGCTGATCCAGGGCGCGGTTGGTGCTCCCCCACAGGCCCCAGTTGCAGTAGTACGCGATGGGGAGCCGCTTGTTGCCCTCGGCGTCGACCATGCCGTAGCCGTCGTCCACGTACACCTTGTGCAGCGGATCCGCCGGGTCCGGATGCTCGGAGTTGTAAAGCAGCGAGCGGTCTCCCAGCTCGCGCCGGAAGTAGCCGTGCTCGTCCAGCGCCGTCGCGTAGAAGGCGCCGAAGTCGTTCTTGGGAAACTCCGCCCCGCAGTTGGGGCAGATGATCTTCCATGGCTTGCCCAGAGGGTCGGTCTTGAACCCCCAACGCCCGTAGGGCTTGTAGCCCGGGCCACAGTTGGCGCAGCCGATGTCCTTCGTGGCGTCGAGGTTGTTGGAGTAGATGTCCCGAGGCAGCTCCTGGGAGGGCACAAGGCTCCAGAGCTTCTCGTCGGAAAGCTCTGCCCATCGGGCGGCGGCGGCGATCGCCGCCGCCCGGGCATCCTCCGCCCAGCGGTACTTGCGGGCATTCTCCACGGCATGGGCCCGCATCTGTGCCGTCACCAGCCGGCTGCATTCCTTGGCGGTGGCGGGGCCTATCGCGCACGTGCACAGGGCCGTCGCAACGGCGATCATCGGCAGTTGCTGGAACATGGCGCCTCCTTGACGGTCGGAGGGTGATGAGTGCAAAGCCGTTAACTTCCTCATACGGGCGAGGCCTCCTCCCCGCCGCCGGTCTTCTCAGATATGACAGGAACGAAAGAGGGCCATCCGTGCCCCGGGCGACCGCGATGCGGCATCAAGAGACGGTGCATGCCCTTCCGAAGGGGAACACATAAGCCTGCGGAACGTCCAAGATGTCAATAGGGCTCCAGTGTCGCTCCGAGTGTCCCTAGGTGCAATCACCCTTCAGGTCTGGAAGTTCGGCCGAAAAGCCGGGCCGGCCCGGCTCACGCGTCGTTCTGAGCGTCAATCTCGCGCAGCGACATTGCATAGCCAAGGATCTAGTTGAATGCCGGGAGATTCTTCGAGCTACTCCCTACGCGAGCGGACGCTCTCAGAATGACAGTCCCATGCGAATGTGAGCTTTTTGGCCGCGCTTCTAGCGCCCTGAACCCGACAGGGGGAGACCCGTCATGCGCAGCCTGCCATGCGTACTGCTGCTGTCTTTCGCCCTCGTCGTACCGGTCTTTGCCCAACCGCCCACGGCGCCGGAGGCCCCCACTTCCACCGCCATTACCGTGTACAATGTGAACATGGCACTGGTCAAGGATACCCGCCGCCTCGAGCTGGCCGAGGGCCTCAATCAGGTACGGCTCTCCGACGTTGCGGCCAGTATCGACCCGACCTCGGTCCACTTTCGGTCCCTCACCGCCCCGGATTCCTGCGTCATCCGCGAGCAGAACTACCAATACGACCTGGTGAGCCGCTCCAAGCTTCTGGACAAGTACCTGGGCAGGGAGATCACCGTCAAGCAGAGGCAGGAGGGCGGTGGCTTTCTTGCCACCACCGGCATTCTGATGAGCGCCCAGGAGCAGCCCGCCAGGGGCAACATGGGTAGCGGCATGATGCCTGCGGGAGCCGCCCAGGCGGGCCTGGTGCTCAGTACGCCCAATGGGCTGGTGATCGTCTCCCCCGACAGCATCGAACTGCCCGAGCTGCCGGAGGGGCTCATCGTCAGGCCCACACTGGACTGGCTCATCGAGTGCACGCAGCCGGGGGGCCACGACGTCGAAGTCTCCTACATCACCGACAATGTCCGCTGGAATTGCGACTACATCGCGACGGTGAACGCCGACGACACCCGTGCGGACCTCACCGGGTGGGTCACTTTGGACAATCGCAGCGGCGCCACCTACCACGACGCGCACCTCAAGCTCATCGCCGGCGACGTCCGGCGCATCGAGCCCCAGGCCGTCGTGCGCACGCGCGGCGCAATGGCGGGCATGGGCATGCCCGGCGGCGCGCCCCAGTTCGAGGAGCAGGCCTTCTTCGAGTACCACATGTACGGCATGACTCGGCCCACCACTATCCGAGACAATGAGACCAAGCAGGTCGAGCTGCTCACCACCCACGACGTGCCCGTGACCAAGCTCTACTATTTCAACGGGCGCCACCGCACCGACCGGGGGATGGACCAGCCCTGGGGGCCACTGGGGAAGCCGAAAGTCCAGGTGAAGATACAGTTCACCAACTCCGAAGCAGACCATCTGGGGATGCCGTTGCCCAAGGGCAAGGTGCGGGTGTACAAGTCCGACCCGGACGGCAGCCGGCAGTTCATCGGCGAGGACGAGATCGACCATACTCCCAAGGACGAGAAGGTCAGGCTGTATATCGGTGACGCCTTCGACGTGGTGGGCGAGTGGAAGCAGACGGATCGGCGCAACCTGGGGCCCGGCGTGTGGGAGGAGTCCGTCGAGGTCTCATTGCGCAACCACAAGGACCAGGACGTCGAAGTCATCTGCGAGGAGCGTGGCTTCACCGACTGGGAGATCGTGCAAGAGAGCCTCCCGAGCAAGAAGACCAGCGCCCACAGCTTCGAGTACGTCGTCCCCGTCCCGAAGGACACCGAGGCCAAGGTCACCTACACGATCCGCTACAGCGCCTTGCGCTGAGAGGGGGCAGGTCTCCGGGCCCGGTGACGGCCGGGCCCGGGGCCACCCCCGTCCCGGCCGGGGAAGGCGGTCTCTGCCGGCCGCCGACGCGAAGCGCCCGCCGCTCTCCCATCCCCGGCCACAGGCCGGCCGCAGGGCTCCCCACCCTTTGCTCCCTCCGTCCTTCTGCCCGGTGGGCAAGGTCACCGCCCACCGCACCGCGAAGAATGCTCCGGTGGCGCGGGCACACACTATCGGAGCAGGAGGCAGCAATGAAGCAGGCGATCCTCTACGGCGCCGGCGATCTGCGGATCGAGCATCGGCCCCTGGACCCACACGGCCTCAAGGACGATCAGGTCTACGTCAGGACACAGGTCACGGCCTTCTCTACGGGCACGGACCTGGGCAACTACGAGGGGCGCTCCACGGAACTGCCCGGGGCGCCGGACTATCCGCGTCCGGTGGGCTACTCCAATGTGGGGAGTATCGGCGGCGACGGCCAGAGGGTGTTCTCTATCAAGCCCCACATGTCGGCGTACATCGCCGAGCCCGAGGACGTGCTGGTTCCGGTGCCCGACGGCGTCAGCTCCGAGCAGGCGTCCCTGAGCTATCTGACACAACTGGGACTGGCCGCCCTGCGTCAGGCGCGGTATGAGACCGGCGAGAACGTGGTGGTCATCGGCCTGGGAGTCATCGGGTTGGCCACGGTGGGCCTGGCACGGGCGATGGGCGCGAAGGTTGCCGCGGTGGCGAACTCCGCGGTGCGGGCCGAGGCGGCAGACCGCGTCGGCGCCCACGAAACCTTCCTCACCGAGCAGCTCCAGAGCGCCGAGGACCTAGTTCCCCTGCTGGGCTCCACCGGCGCCGACATTGTGGTACTCACCGCCAATAGCTGGGACGCGTACCGGCAGGCGGTGGAGCTGGCGCGCCGTGGCGGGCGCGTGAGCATCCTGGGCTTCCCGGGACGCGCTCAGCCGGCCCCGGCCTTCAACCCCCTGGACCCGCAGTGGTTCTACGGCAAGCAGTTGACCCTGCTGGGCGCCGGCTCCTCGCCGCGCACGGACTGCCCTGCCGCGGAGTTGAGGTTCAACCTGCGTCGGAATTTGGAGTACATCCTCGAGCTCATGGCCACCGGCGCCCTGCAGCTTGAGAGCCTGATCTCCCATCGTTTCGCCGCCGAGCGGATGAAGGAGGCCTACGAGTTGGCCCACAGCCACTCCAAGGAACTCATCGCGGCGGTGTTCGACTGGCGCGAGGTGGAAGATGAATAGATGCCTACATGGGCGCACGTCTTGACGTTTGGAGCAAGTTCCGGGGCTTAGCCCAGACGTTCGCAGGCGTCCCGCAGGGCGGGATCGGCCTTTCCAGCCCGATTCGGCGATTCCGCCTTGCGGGAGCGCCGCCTGGCCGTGGCACCGACTCGAGGCGAACCTCCGCGCCGTGCTCGTCGGTTTGAGGCCGAGCTTCGCTAGAGAAGCTCGGCCGAAAAGCCCGCGCTCGCCGGGGCGAGCAGCTCGGGGAATCTGATGGCACACAGCGAGGCTAGGGCTGATCGGTCCTCCTCGGTGCCCGACCGGCGGCCCGCCTCGCGCCGGCGGCCCTACGGACTGCCGCCACATATGGGGCTATGTCGCCGGGCGTGGGTACCCCGCAGACCAGCGCGATGAGGTAATCCGCGCCACCTACTTGCCTCAGCCCCCCGGTGCGTCGGAGCTCCTCCCCAACCGTCACCAGGTCCACCGGTGACCCGGCGTCATACAGGTGGCAGATCGCCGCCCAGATGATGCGGTGGGTCTCAAGGACGAAGTCATCGGCGGCAATAATCCGCACCGCGGAGGCCAGGGCCTCGGGATCCAGCAGGCCGATGCCGATGGTGGCCTGCTCGGCATACGCGTCTTCTGTCAGCCTCTGTTCCGCGTCTTCCACGGCACTGCCCTCCTGCCGCGACGGGTGTTCCGGCGGCAATAGACGAGCGGGGTCGGCCGGAGCGGCATCGTCTGTTTGGTCTGCACTACCGATGACAGGCGCCTTGTCCCTCGACTCCCAGGCGGAAGGCCAGGGCCTGAGCCGCCGGTTCGGGGAAGGGGAGCCGGGCGGCGAGACGCTCCAGGGTGCGCGGGTCGAGCCGGTAGTCCTCGCCCATGACCACGGAGAACCACCGCTCGCGGTCCATCACCACTCGGTACATCTTCTCATCCTGGGTCTCGGCAACGTACGGTAGGTAGATGCAGATGGGCTGCCCAACCCGCTCGGCCTTGGCGCCGATGCGGTCGACGCGGCCCGTGCGCTGCTCGAGGGTGGTCGGGTTCCAGCACAGGTCGTGATGGATGACGTAGCGGCAGCTCAGGTGGAGATCGACGCCCTCGGACAGGACACTGCTGGCGATGAGGACCTCCGGATAGAAGGGGGTGTTGAAGGCCAGCATCAGGCGTTGTCGTGTGTCGGTACGGGTGCTTCCGTTGACCAGCCGGACGTTGGGGAGCAGGCCCTCCAGACGCCCGTCCTGAAGGTCCTCTCCCTCCAGGCAAGCCGCGGCATCGCCGGCGGTGTGTGAACCTGTCTGGATGCGGGAGGCCGCCTCGATGTACCGCTCCCGGTCGGCGGCGGCACAGGTGTCTGCCAGGAAGTGGAAGAAACCCGCGAGGACCTGCTCCAACGAGGCGCCGGAGGCGTCGCGGCTCTCCAGCGCGCGGGCAATGGCATCCGCGGGGAGCTCGCCGCCGTGCAGCGGCATGAACCGGGTGAGAAAGGACGGTGTCCGCAGGTAGCGGCGCACGATCTGCTGCAGCTCTGCTGTGTGGGGTGACAGGGCGGGAAAGCGCGCCACCATGCGGGCACAGACGGCGTCGCATTCGCGGCGCACCGGCGAATCGCTGTCGAAGAAGCGCTGCCCGATACGCTCCAGCTCGCTCCTGGCCTGCGCCGGCGAACAGCCGATGAGCTCGGCTCCGCGGCGCGCGATCTCGTCGTCGAGGGCGGCGCAGAGCCGGCGGCGCAGGGCCCGTCCGGTGGCCACGTAGTGGCAGAACACGACCACCTTCTCCCCGGCGCGCCACAGCTCCAGGGCGCGGGCGACGGTGGCGGCCATCTTCGGATGCCGCAGCCCCCGGCGAGGTGCGGCCGGCAGGACCTGCGTCTCCAGTTGCTCCAGATACCAGCGGGCGGCGTCGCACAGGTCCGCCGGCGGTCCGGCCCCGTCGTCGTCTGTGTCCAGGCCCGCTGAGCCCTGACTCTGCCGGGTCTGGAGGAATGCCTCATAGCTGGAGGCCAGGCCCTCGGCGAACACGGGGCGACTCTCGGGGGTGCAGGCTACGGCGCGGGCGGCCAGCAGGAAGGGCAGAAGTGAGGCCTCGTCGAGCTGAAGACCTCCCTCACCGTCGCCTTCGCCGTCCGAGACGATGGCCGCGCCCGGCAGGCGACGCCGTCGCTCCCGGCACTCATGGGGGGCCGGGAGTCGGCGTGGCCTGAGGTGCCGGATGACCCACGGCCGCAGTTGCGCCTCGGCCTCGGCCATGCGCTGCGCCGTCCTCCTGTAGCTGCCACAGACCCCCTCTCCGGCCGCCCCTGTCTCCCCGCCGGCCATCACCGCCGCCCACCACCGGTCCACGTCTGCACAGGGCCGGCCGTCCACTACGAGGTCATCGGCCGTCAGACGGCCCCACGCGGTATCCAGCGACACGGCGGCCTCCTGGGCGCTATCCAGCGCCAGCCGCAGGCCTCCAAGACGTCGGGCATACTCGTCTCGCGACAGCGGGGGAGCGGCGGGGCCTTCCCAACTCACTCCGGAGAACCGCTCCAGGACGGAGCATAGCTCGCCGTGGCCCAACTGAAAGGGTGTGGCGGTAAGAAACAGCATCCGCTCAAACACGCCGGCAAACGCTCCGCGCGACACGGCCTCCGAATCGGCCTCTGCCTCCGACGCCCGGAACAGCCCGGCCAGGCGTGTCTCCGGGTTCCTCAGATGATGGGCCTCATCCAGCACCAGGAGCGGAAGCTTCACGTCCAGGGCCGATACGCACTGCCGCCACAGGGCCCGGACGTGCTCGCGGATCAGCGAACGCGCATCCCGGATGCGTGCCTGGC
>CAYRFY010000135.1:13562-14581 GCA_964423635.1 uncultured Armatimonadia bacterium
TTTCCGTAACGGCACCTGCTGCAGCGCCTCGAAGACGTCCTTCGTATCGGCGCCCCGCAGGGCGCGCAATGCCGCCACCACCGGCTCGGGCACCGGATCGTCGTCGGTGGCGCTGTCGCCGTCGTGCTCGGGGTCGATCCCCCAACGTCTCACAACCCGCAGCCAGCCGCCGGGGTCGCTCCTGAGAAGCTCGATCCAGATCTCCTGCCCACACCGTTCGACCCAGCGCATGTTCAGGATCTCACCCAGCACTCTGGATAGTCTGAGACGGAGCTCATCCATCCCGTGCCGTCCATGAAGCGCGCGGCGGATGAAGGCCAAAGTCACCCAGCCGTCGCACAGCTCATTGCTGAAGGCGCCGTGGGTCAGGAAGATCACGGACCTTTTGCGCTCGGGGGGATCGTCCAGCAAGCGGAGGAAGTCCACGGCCCGGTGGGCAGAGGAGAAGGACAGGCGGGCGGCGATGTGGCCCGGTACGCAGCGCTCCAGGAACACGGCGAGATCGGTGGGCCACTTGCCCCGCAGGGATGGCGGCACCATCACCACCACCGGTCTTCCGTGGACATCGGACAGCGCCACCGACGCCGCTGCGGCCAAAGCTACGAAGGTCTTTCCCATGCCGACCTCGTCGGCCAGCACCACTCCGGGCTGGGTCTCCAGGCGATGGAGTATCTCCCGGGCCGTCACCATCTGCCGGCGGGCATCCTCCGCCGTGATTCTGCCCTTCACCAGCAGGTTGATGTCCTCGCAGTAGGGGTAGGAGACACTCATGCTCCGATGGCCTCCAATACGTCGGCCACGTAGCGATCGATGGGTGTGCGAGTGTGGCGCTCAGTTGCCAGTTCCCGCGCCAACTCGCCCAGCAGGTCCTGTATCGCCAGGCCGACCTCCTCCGCGCTCAGGCAGTTGGGGGCCGTCTCCGGGACGGTCCGGTGCAACTCCAACAGCAGCTCAGCCAGCAGGAAGCGGCGTTCATCCGCCGACCGCGCCTCACGCTGGAGAGCCTCCGCGACGGCGAC
>CAYRFY010000136.1:0-328 GCA_964423635.1 uncultured Armatimonadia bacterium
CGGCGGGCTTCCAAGCCCGCTCGTCGTTGCCGTCGGCCGTACAGACACACCATTGCGCCGGTCCCTCGCTCCCGCTTGGAAGGTGGCGGGCGAGCGGATGGGCAACCTGCAGCGTGGTGCCCGCCGCCGCGCAGTACCGGCTCGCTTTCTCACGCCTCCGAGGTACCGGTCATGGACATCCCCTCCGATTACCTGCCGATTCTGGGCGAGGGCGCCCGACTGCCGTCCCACCTGCTCGCCGTCTTACCCCCGCGCATGGATTGCCCCGACCCCCGGGAGATCGAGGCCGCTGTCGCCTCCTGCGGGCTGCCTCTTGGGGAGTTCTGGG
>CAYRFY010000136.1:338-7523 GCA_964423635.1 uncultured Armatimonadia bacterium
CGCCCTTCGAGGGCTGCGAGTGGGTGCTGGACGCCACCTGCGACCGGGATGGGGAGGAGCCGCTGGAGTTCCAGGTGTGGGCGCAGCCCTGCCGGCGCCTGCCGGAGGTCTTGTACGACAACGCGCGTCTGACCGGCGACGAGCGGGACGCGATCGGGGGCAGTCGCTGGACGCTGGGTGTGTCGCTTCAGTTCGGGCAGGCACCGCTTCGCGATCTGCACCGGCAGATGAAGATACTCAGCGCCGCCGCTCCCCAGGCACTGCTGGTGGTGGAAGACATGGGAGCAGGGTCGTGGCCCGGGGAGCTGGTACGGGAGATGGCCGCCTCGGCGGCGCCGCCGTCCCCCATGAGTCTGTACTCCATCCACGCAGTGACCGCGGAGAGGGGCGCCGGCCCCGTGTGGCTGCACACCCACGGCCTCTTGCGCTGCGGGATCGTGGAGCTGGAGATGCTGGACGTGCCCGGGGAGCACGAGTCGGTGCTGGGCGAGCTGATGAACGCGGTGGCCCCGATGCTCATGGAGACAGGCTTACCCGAGGCGGGAAAGCCCTTCGTCGTCGGTGGCGGCATCAGCCTGGTCTGGCTTCCCTGGCAGGAGGCCATCCATCTTTGCCCGCCCAGGTCGCCGGGCGGCATCGACGACCGCGATGAGTGCCACGCCCGGCCGTCCGGGGTACTCATGGCCCCCAAGTCCGGCCTGCTGAGGAAGCGCTACCGCCCGCCGAGCCGCCACGTGCGCAGGCTGCTTGGCGACCCGATCCTGTACGTCAGCAACATGGAGACCGACCGCATGTCCCTGTTGGCCACGGAGCGTCTGGGCGAGTTCCTGGAGCTGTTCGATGAGTACGGCGCGGACACCGGCAACTTCGTGTTCCTTGTCAAGCTGGGGTACCCGATCGATAACGCGGAAAGTGCCACGGAACGCGAGCACCTGTGGTTCCGGGTCCTTAGGCGCGAGGAGGGCAGGGTCTTTGCCACCCTCACGAATCGGCCCTATGGCATCGCCCGGATGAGCGAGGGCCAGGAGGACTGGCACTGTCTGGAGCTGCTCAGCGACTGGGCGATCCTGTGCGCCCATGGGCGGTTCGGGCCGGATACGGTGGTGCAACTGCGCCGGCAGATCGCCGAGCAGGGGCCACTGGGACAGGCCGAGGGGGCAGGTCAGCAGTAGGGCTCAAGCGCCATATCGGGAGGTCAGCGATGTCCCGCCGCTCCGACGGCTCTTATCTCAAGAGGGTCCTGGTCATCGACCTGGAGGCCACCTGCTTCAGTGGCCGGCCTCCGGAAGGGCAGCGGTCCGAGATCATCGAGATCGGCAACGCGGTGCTGTACACCGAGGACCTGCGCATCGAGGCGGGGCCGGAGATACTGGTGAGGCCCACGGTTTCGGCAGTCAGCGCTTTCTGCACCGAGCTCACCAGCCTGACGCAGGAGGACGTGGACCGCCGGGGGGTGAGCCTTGAGCAAGGTCTGGCGCGACTGGCGGCCGCTCACGGCGATCTGCAGAGCACGATCTGGGCCAGCTTCGGCGAGTACGACCGCACCAAGCTGGGCGAGGAATGCCGGGTGCACGGGCTGGACTTCCCGCTGAGCCGGACGCATATCAACATCAAGCGTCTGGCTGCGCTGGCCGTGGGGTGGCCGCGTGAGGAGGGTATGGCCGGAACGCTGGGGCGCCTGGGCCTGGAGCCACTGCCCGGGAGCGTGCACCACCGCGGTGCCGACGATGCCTGCAACATCGCCACGATTCTGGGGCACCTGTTTGGGCTCCTGCGCAAGGGCCTGTCTCAGGCGTAGTGCACGGTCTGGAGCTGGGAAACAGCCTCCGGGCCCGGCCGCCCGCAGGGCGACCGGGCCGCGGACGGTTGTGCGTGTCCCTACCCGGCAAGCAGCGCCTGTGCACACTCCTGCGCCCGCCGACGGTCCGCCGCTATCGCTCGCCCGGTGGTCTGGTGTCTCAGACACAGACAGGCCATGGCCTGGAGGGCATCCATCGGCTCCCCCTCGAAAGCCTGCACCTGCTGTCTGAGTTGCTGCCTGATCTGCTCGACATCCTCTTCCGAGACCGCACTTCCCTGGACCTGAGTGGCGACCGACGCCACCGTGGCCGCCTGTCCTCGCCAGCCGGTCCCGAGCGAGGCCACGATCCGCCGCTGTGTCTCCTCATTCCACGTATACCCCATGGTCTCCCCAAGCCTCAGGCGGACCATCACCATCTCGACGGCACTTCGGCAATCGTCCGCGGACCGGGTGCGGAGCGCCTGCCCCACTGCGTGGTCGCAGGCGGTGGCGAGAAGCGCCTGCGCCGCTCTGCGCACCTCCTGGTCATCGGAGAAGTCGGGGTGCCGGCCGTCGAGGGAGCCGTAGCGGTAGCGGTTCTGAGTGTGATACTGCAGACATCGGTGGGCGATGGCCTCTTCGTCGAAGGGATCGGCCACGCCGGGTTCCGGCGGGATCGTCTCCACCAGTTCGAGGCAGGTGGTGGCCATGGTGGTGCTCTCGTCGATGTCCGCAACGCAAGATCCGGCGCGCAGCATGACTCTGGCCCGCAGCCTGTGGCCGGAGCCGAGAGTTGCCTGCACCTGCGCGCGCTCGCCGACGGGCAGGCCCGGGAGCCTGTAGTGTCCGGTGGAGTCGGTGGTCGTGGTGCCCAGAAGGCCGCCGTCTCGGACGCGGCGGGCGGTGACCGTGCGGCCCGCGGTGCCCTGAGCCTGGGTAGCGGCAAGCGCCGCTGTCGAGGGAGCGTAGACGCGGCCCTCGACGGTAGCGGATTCGGTGACGGGACCGGGCGCGGTCCCGCCCCCGCCGCAGCCGGAGAGGGTGAAGGAGGCCAGTGCGAGCAAGAATACGAGAGAGATGAGCCTGTAGCTCATGGCGATCTTCCTTTCGAGCGGAGGGGTAGTGGCGGGTGGAGTATACCGAGGGGATGGGGCGAGGATGCAGAACGGGGAGGGAAGAGTCTTTTTTGGATAGACGATCATCTGTTTTAATCATATGTCTTGCTATTACAGCTGGAAGATGCTACCATCCTTACATGGACCTCAGAACCCCCGAGGGCAGACTGGAACTGGGGAGGCGCATCCACTCGGCCATCGCCGAGGCGGGGTTCGACTCGCTGCCCCGATTTGCCCAGGCCCTCGGCTGCTCCCGGGCCCTGATCTACCAGTACGTCAAGGGCGATGTTCTGGTGCAGGCGGACCGACTGCAGCACATTGGCGAGCTGACCGGCAAGTCTCTGGAGTGGTTCTTCACCCCCCGGCACAATGGGGATTGCGCGGAGACGCAGAGGCTCACGGAGGAGCTTTCGCGGGCCCGGGTCCGAGTGGAGGAGTTGGAGCAGGCCCTGTCGCTCTCGCGCCGGGCTGTGTCCGAGCAGGACGGCCGCCGGCGCCGCGAGAGTATGGACCTGCTGCGCCGGCTGTGTCTGGCCCTGCGGCGGGCCGGGGACTCGGCGGGCATTCTCGAGCACGCACCCAGGTGGCGGGAGTTGGCCCGGAGTCTGGATGACACGGCCTCGTGTCTGGACGCTGAGCTACAGCTTGCCCACGCGTGGTTCGAGGCCGGACAAGCGCGTCAGGCCGAGGAGGCGGCGTCGCGAGTGATCCAGGAGGCGGAGAAGGCCGGTCTGGGCCGGGTGGCGCAGTCGGCGCGCCAGGAGCTGGTGCGGGCGCTGGAGGCCGCCGGCGACATGGATCGCGCCCGCGCCGAGGCGGCGAAGCTGGCCGCGGAAGAGCGCTGGTGGCCGCGCTGGTCGGGCACGATCTCTCTGGCCGCCCTGCACGAGAGAGTGGGGGAGTTGGAGGCGGCGCGTGGGCATCTGCGGGCCGCGGAGGAAGTTATCGAGGCCGATTGGCCGTCGGTGGAGTACCTGACCTTGGCCAGAGCGTACCTGATGTCGGGTCGGGTGAACGTGCTGCTGGCCGCCGGGGACTATCGCCGCGCGGCCGAGGAGAACGAGGCGTTGAGGGCCCTGGCCGCTCAGGCCGGGCTGGGTGACCAACTGCGGGAGGCCACCCTCAACGCAGGCATCATCGCCCTGCGCCTGGGAGATCTGGCCGAGGCGGAAGCGCAGCTCTCGCGCCTGGGGGACTGGGCGGCGATGTCGGCCGACGCCCGCACCGGCGCGCTGGCCATGGCCTTTCAAAGCGAGCTGCATCGGCGCTCGGGCGACTTGGCGGCCGCCCGGCTGCGAGCCATGGAGGCCGTCGACGCCGCCACCGAGGCCGGACGCGGCCATACTCTGGCCGAGGCGGAGTTGGCGCTGGGCCTTGTCGCCACAGAGGAAGGCCGCGTGGACGAGGCCCGCTACCACCTGCATCGCTGCAGGTCGCGTAGTGAGAAGCTGGGGCTGCACAAGCTTGGGGTGGCGGCACACCTGGCACTGGGCCGCTCCGGCATCCAGCCCGGCCCCGAGCTAGGGGTCGCGCTGACCGAGGCCCAACGGGCGGGCTACGCGGATCTGCAGGCAGACTCCCTGGTGGCCCTGGCCAGGCATGCTTCGCCCCCGGAGGTGTTGGACCTGTGTCATCGGGCCATCGACTTGTCCCGGGAGGGCGGCTACTTCTGGGCGGCGCAGGAGGCCGAAAGACTCAGGGATGAGCGGAGCGCGGCAGACCACTCGCAGGAGGTGGGTAGGCGGTCATGACAAGGCCAAAGACCGGCACAGTGCATCCGGGAGCGCCGCGATGGTCCACGGGGCCGTGGGCGTGGGTGGCAGCGGTGTGCGTTGCGGTGGTGCTGCTGGGCTGCAGTTCGGGCGCCACCTTGCTGAGCTACATCGGTGGCGGACTGCCTCCCGGCGAGCCGGACATCGGCGGCGTGGTCCTGGCGGCGGCACCGACAACGTCGGCTGTCGCGCAGCAGACCAATAACGTACCGGTGGTGGGAGCCCGGGTCCGGTTGGTTCGTAGTCGAAGCTCCGTGGGAGAGGCGGTGACCGGAGAGGGTGGATTCTTCCGGTTCGAGGGCCCCGCCGGGGGCAGCTACGAGGTGGTCGTGACGCCTCCGGAGGGCTCGGGGTGGCGGCAGGCCAGACGTCAGTTCCGCCACATCCAGGGGCAGCAGACGTTCCTGACCATCGTGCTGGAGCCCGATGGTGAGTGAACCGGCGCAGACACCGTCCGGGCCCGCCTGGAAGCGGGCCCGGAGGGTGTACCCGACGGGAGAACCGGCGGCGGATCACTGATTGACGAAGTACTTGGGGTAGGCACTATCGACGGCGGTCTTCTTCATCCACTTCACATGGCCGTCGACGAAGGCGAGGTTGAGCCCTTCGTTGTGCACTTCGCTGGTGCAGGCATCCATGCTGTCGCAGCCCGACCACCCACAGCCGCCACCGTTCGGGTTGTGGTTGATGAAGGCCACCGCGCTGGTGGAGCCACTGGAATGCAGATGCCGCGAGTCACAGACCAAGATCAGCTCGGCCGGGCTGTGTATTCGCGCCAGGCGCTGGTTGTCCAGTGCATTCATGTTGAAGCCGTAGCTGATCGCGCCCAGCCAGGAGGGGCAGACCACAATCTGGGTGTTCTTGGCATATGGCTCGATCTTCCGCGCCCAGCAGCTATCGCCCACGCTGTAGCAGTGCCTCATGAACGTCTCGTCATAGTCCTGCACGTACATCAGTAAGGAAAGCGCGATTTGCTTCTCATTGGACTGGCAACTGGCCTGTCTGGCCTTCTCTCTGGCGCGCGCGAAAACCGGGAACAAGATCGCGGCCAGGATCGCGATAATCGCGATCACGACGAGCAGCTCAATCAGGGTGAATCCTCTACGCATTTGGGGTCCTCCTTCCAGAGACCTCTGGGTATGGACTACGTACGAAGCGCATAGGGACCCCAACTATTTCGCGAAGCCGGCCGACCTGTCCTTTTCAGTTCCCAAGAACCCGTCGCTCCAGAACACCGGCTCATACCCTCGGTTGCTCACCCAGCGCACGGCCGTTCTCACCTTCTCCAGGATTGTGTCCTGATAGTACTGGGGCAGGTCCTTGCGGAAGTACTGCTCGTGGATGAGCAGCTCGATGAGCTCGCAGGTGTGGGGCGAGGCGGCCCGCTCGTCCAGGTGCGGCTCGATCTGCTCCACCGTCAGTCCGTTCACCACCGCATCACACGAGACGAGGATCAGGTCCGTGTCCCGGTCATACCAGGCATCGCGGCTGTGGCAGTATTCGCATTGCTCCGGGGGCAGATAGTACCCGGTCGTGCACCGCCCGTCCCGCACCCAGAACAGGCCGATGAGGTTTTGTATGCCGCGGTGCCGAACCGCCGTCACGGCATCAATGGGGCACTCGGCCCAGTGGATCGTGGTGGTATTGCGGATCACGGCGTCCGAGGCGAAGCGGCGGATGTGACCGCAGACCAGGTCGTAGTCGTGGGCGATCTGCGGGTATTTGGCATTGCGGTAGATGCGATTGGGCTCGTTTTGGAGGGCGTGGAAGCTCAGGTGGAGCCACCAGGCGTTCTGTTCCCACTCGTCCCGCCACTTGTCCGGCATCCGGGTGAGGTCGAAGCCTTCGGTCTGATAGTAGATATTGAAGTGCACCTTGGTGCCATATTCCAGGTGCATCTGGCGCCAGAAGTCCAGAAACCAGTGGTCGAAGAGCGATGCATACCGGTCCGGCTCGGTCCCGAGGTCGCGCAGGAACAGGATGTTATCATCGACCGAGAAGCGGTACCGTTTGCGGCTCCCCCTGTCCCACAGGACAAGGATCTCGTCCCTGGCCGCGCCGGCTTCCGCCACGATGCGGGTGCGGCGAGTGGTGATGGGGATGCTGCAGCGGAACTGCCCCTCGGTGACCTCGGCGGCCACGCCGTTGACGGTGACGCCGGCGTTTCCGGGCGCGGTGCCCTTCACCTGTAGTGTCAGTTCGCTCTTGGTTTCCACACCGTCGTGCCGGTTGAGAATGTCGCCGTCGCGGGGCGAAGTGATCTTCAGTTCTCCTGACATGGGAGACGCCTCCTGGCTCTGTCTGGTCACGGCTTGAGGGCAGGTTCGCCGGTGGTGAGGATGGGGCCTTCCATGTGCGGATGGGGTACGGCCCTCGCCGTCGCCGCCCCTCAGGGGCTGTCCGCCTCTGGCCCGCACGCTCCGCCTCTGGCCCGCACACTCCGCCTCTGGCCTGCCGCTTCCAGCCTGCCGAGTTCTCTGCTATAATCCCCCGACAGCTTACCGGAGGAGAAGGGAAG
>CAYRFY010000136.1:7533-14567 GCA_964423635.1 uncultured Armatimonadia bacterium
CTTATGTACAAGATCGCTCTGCTGCCCTGCGACGGCATCGGCCCGGAAGTCACAGCCGAGGCCATGAAGGTGCTGAAGGTCGCGGCCGACAAGTTCGGCGTCAAGTACGAGACCATCCCCTACGAGATCGGCGGCGACCGCTACCTGCGGACGCGGGACATCATCACCGACAAGGAGATGGAGGAGCTGGCGGCCGTGGACGCCATCTACCTGGGCGCCGTCGGCCATGCCGATGTACAGCCCGGGATCCTGGAGCACGGCATCCTGCTTCGCCTCCGATTTGAGTTCGACCAGTATGTCAATCTCCGCCCGGTAAAGCTGTACCCGGGTGTGTGGACCCCGATCAAGGACAAGGGGCCCGAGGACATCGACTTCGTGGTCGTCCGCGAGAATACCGAATGCCTCTACTGTGGCATCGGCGGGATCCTCAAGAAGAACACGCCCGATGAGGTGGCGACGCAGACGGCCATCTACACCCGGAAGGGCACCGAGCGCATCGTGCGCTGGGCCATGGAGTATTGCCGGAAGAGAAACAAGAACAAGACGATCCACAGCGTGGACAAGGCCAATGTGCTCACTTTCGGCCACGACCTGTGGCGCCGGACCTTCGCCGCCGTCGGCGAGGAGTACCCCGACCTGAAGAAGGAGTACGCCTTCGTGGACGCGGCCTGCATGTGGTTTGTCAAGAATCCCGAGTGGTTCGATGTCATCGTCACCTGCAACATGTTTGGCGACATCATCACCGACCTGGGTGCCATGATCCAGGGCGGAATGGGGGTGGCGGCCTCGGGCAACATCAACCCCGACGGTGTGAGCATGTTCGAGCCTATTCACGGCTCGGCGCCGCGGCACGCCGGTCTGGGCAAGGTCAGTCCGGTGGCGGCCATCTGCGCCGCAGGCATGATGCTGGAGAATCTTGGCGAGGTAGAGGCCGGCCGGGCCATCGACCGGGCCGTCATCGAGGCCCTGGGCAGCGGCAAGGTCAGGGCGATCACCGGGGACGAGGGAGACACCCAGAAGGCCGGGGACATCATCGCCGAGCTGATCTAGTCACCGATCGTCTCAAGCCGTCGGGGCGGCGGGGGCACTTTGCCTGTGTTGGGCCGGTGGCTTTGCCTGCGGTCGTCCTGGTCCAGGACGACAACGCACACCCCGAGGCCTGCGGGATGACCGCCGCCCGCGGTCCTCGGGGTGTAACCTGTACTCCGCTTTCCTCTACTCTAGCTAGTTGCAGCCATCAGCTAGTTGCAGCCATCCGCCCCGCCGCAACAATCCCCACACAGTGCGCGGAGCCTTCTATGTCCCATCGCGACGATACGCTCGAGGCTGTGCGCAGGTCCGTCGCCGAAGTGGCGGCACCGCGCGCGGCGCTGCGGGCGGCGATGCAGGCCCTCGCCGAGCGACACGCTCACTACGAATGGGTAGGCATCTACGTACTCAGGGGCGATGAGCTAGACCTGGAGGCCTTCGTGGGTCAGGCCACCGAGCACGTGGCGATCCCCGTCGGCAAGGGCGTGTGCGGCACCGCGGTCGCCCGGCGGGCCAATCAGCTTGTCACCGATGTACGTGACCTCGACAACTACATCGCCTGCAGCGAGTCGGTGCGCTCGGAGATCGTGGTGCTGATCTGGCATCAGGGCGAGATTGTCGGCCAGATCGATGCCGACTGTGACGCGGTGGGGGCCTTTGACGCCGGGGACGAGGCGCTCCTATCGCGCGTGGCCGAGATTCTGGGGCCGGTAGTGGCGGGGCTCTTGTAGATCGGCGGCCCGGCGGGCGTGGGTTGCCGCGAAATGCGCCGGTGCGAGGGTCGCCGAGGCAGATGAGTTTGGTCCGGGACCCGGCCCGTGGTGGTCGGGGCAGCGCCAGCGAAGGGACGTACCTCTTCATGCAGCGTTCTCATGGCTCCATCTTTGTATGCAGTCTGCTTGCCATTCCGGCTGTGCTGCTATGCCTTGGCCGGCCTGTAGCGGCTCAGGGCCCCGGCCGCGGCGCGGGGCGCCCGCGGTCGCCGGAGGCCGCGGCCAGACCGCCGACGGGCACCAAGCCGGCCGAGGGCCAGAGCCATATCGAGGTCCGAGTCGGTGAGAAGGGCTGCTGCGTCTTTGCCGTCAACGCCGATGCCCACGACGTCTTCTCCAAGCTCGCCGCGGCCACAGGCCTGCCTCTGATCGTCGATGACACCGTACAGGGCAATCTCACCATCAACATCGTCGACAAGGCCCCCAGGGATATCATCGCGCTGTTGGTGGATGCCTACGGCTTCTCGTTTTCCGAGGTCAACGGTGTGTACGTGGTCAGCGAGGGTGTCCCCAAGAAGCCTTCCTCCTATCTGCTGGGCGAGATCGAGGCCGTGACCACCAAGTACGTGCAGCCCGCCCGGGCCCGCTCCTTGCTGCCGTATTTCCTCCAGGGCGAGGTGAAGATGAACACCGATCAAAACTCGGTGGTCCTCTCCGGTCCGCGCTCGGTGCTGGAGAAGTTCCGCAAGGACATCGAGCAGTTCGATGTCCCGGCGGCCCAGATCATGCTGGACGTGCTGGTGGTCGAGTACACCGACATGACCACCGATTCCTTCGCCTCGAGCCTTGGGTACTCCAACCACAAGCTGGGCTTCACCGCCGACTCGGTCACCGGCGACATGGCCTTCTCCGCGGTGACCCGGCTGCCCCGCGACTTCTTCCTTGACCTGAAGGCACTGATCTCGGACCAGAAGGCCCGGGTGCGCGCCAATCCCCGGGTGGCCACGGTCAGCGGCCTGTATGCCACGGTGTTCATCGGCCAGCAGCGCTACCTCAACAAGCCCGTCAACATCCCGGGTCGGGGACAGTCCAACTACATCGACGCCGGCGTCATGCTGCGCATGCGGCCGCTCACCGGCGGGCAGGGGGAGATCATCCTCCGTATCGAGCAGGAGATCAGCACCCTCAGCCCCCCGGATGCCACCACGGGTCTGCCCAACAAGACCAAGCGCACCGCCGAGACCACGGTGCGCGTGCGGGATGGACAGACCCTGGTGATCGGCGGCCTGCGGCAGGCCGAGTCCCGGGAGAAGCGCGCCCGCATTCCGGTGCTGGGCGATATCCCCATCATCGGCGAGCTGTTCAGGTCGCGCCGCGTGGAGCAGACCAGCGTTGAGCTGGTGGTCTTCATCACCGCCCGTATCCTGGACGACACCGGGCATCTCCCCACGGAGGAGGAGCAGCGCCTGCGCGGGCGCTTCATGGCGGAGGAGGACGTCTCACGGTAGCGATGGCACTCGGACGGAGGTTGGAGAGACTCCGCCGGCGGGGCCGCCGGCGGCCGCCGCTGTGCCCGGCTTTGCGGCGGTCTTTGCGCTCACGTCCCTGCCTGGTGCCTGTGGCACTCCTGCTCGCCGCACTGTGCGCCTCGGCCCACGCCCAGTACTGGGGCGAGGTGTCCAACTATGTCACCATCACCGATACATCGGTAGAGCGCCTGAGCAATGCGGTGCGCATCGTGCTCAAGGCCGATGGTACGCTGTAGACCGACGTGAACTCCAGGGACTTCTGGGTCTACAACAGACACACCGAGCAGTACGAGAAGCTGCAGTCCAAACGCCTGACGATCAACCTGCTCAACGCCAGATCGCAGGTGGGGCGATACGTGGAGGTGGGGATGTACCCGGCCAGCCACGTCACCCTCTCGGTGCCATCGGAGGCCCAGGGCGGCGTGGGGCTGGAGGTGACGCTCAACCTCTTCCTGCCCGCCCCGATCGGCAAGATCCAGGACAGGAACCGCATCCGTGATTGGACGTGGGACGACGCGCCCATCAGCGTGGACATGGTGTTGTCGGAGAACGAACGCGAGCTGATCATCACCGTTCACTCCGACGAGTACCTGGACGTGGCCCAGGCCGGGCAGGAGGCGCCGGTCTCCAGGGCCAAGAGGCTGGTGGTGGAGGGTGCGGATGGTGAGTTGATGTTGCGGGCGGTGAATGCTCCCATCTCGGAGGTGGCCGACGCCATCGGGCAGGCCGGGGGGCTGCGCATCGCCGTATCCGCCGGTCTGGACCGCCGGCTGACGGCCAATCTGCCGCTGCAGCCGGTGGGCGAGCTGCTGGCCACCATCTGCCGGGCGTTGTGCTTGCAGCTCTCGCCCCGGGGCGAGGTGCTGTTCATCTCCCAGGGCACGGCGGAAGACGTGGCGCAGTACGCCACCGCCGGTGCCCGGCGCGTCCGGCTCCAGAGCCTGTCGGTGGACGCGGCTCTGGGGATGCTGCCGACGTTCTTGCTCAGCTACATCCGTGCGGACGGCGACAGCAACGCTCTGGTCATCACCGGCCCCACCTATCTGCTGGACAAGATCGAGGCCGACCTGCGCGCCATCGACAGGCCGGGGAAGCAGGTTCGCATCCGGGCCCTCATCGTGCAGATGACCGATCCCACCTCCAGTGGGCGGGTGCTAAAGGCCCTGCTGGACGCCGGGGAGGGCTATGCGGAGCTGACGCCCCTGGAAGGCCGGCTGCGCGTGGGGGTGATAGATCGTCCCGTGGAGCACGTCAGGGCGCAGCTTCGGGCCCTGTGCTCCGGAACGGAGGCCCGCGTCGAAGTGCAGCCGGATGTGACCGTCACCAATGGCCGGCCGGCACGACTGTTCGTGGGCAACCAGCAGTTCTACGGCTACCTGGCAGAGCGCTGGTGGGGCAACGAGCTGGTAATGAACCGAGTGGACGTCGGGGCCGCGATCACCGCCTCCCCCTGGACGGGGGATGGCGACCACATCACCGTCGGCTTTGAGATCAAGGCCGACAGCATCGTGTCCAAGGACGTCCAGGGCATCCCGCTGGTGGCCCGCCAGACGGCCACCGGCAATCTGCGCATCCGCAGCGGCGACACCCTGGTGTTCGGGGGCCTGCACCTGTCCAGCCAGGATGAGCAGAAGAGCGTGATCCGCCCGCTGAAGGACGCGTTCTTCCCGGGCGATCTGTGCAGCGACACCGCCGTCTCGAACGACAGCCTCGAGGTACTGGTCTGCCTTTCCGTCAGGGCCGTGGAATCCGGAGAGGAGAATCTCCGGCCCGAGCCCGGAGACGCCCACGGTTCCCCCCTGTCCTCGCGGTGGACGGTACCGAGCCTCGAGAAGGGACGCACCTATGCGCATCTGCCATAGCCCGACTTCGCGCCCGAGCATCACAGGCCTTCACGCCGGCACCGCCGGCCGCCTCGCCGTCCGAATCGGTGCCCTGCTTCTGCCCGCACTACTCTGCGGGCCGGCGACGACACCCTCGGAGGCCGCTACCTACTGCTACATCACCTCGGTCACCCACGAGGCCGTCTCCAATGCGGTTCAGATCGAGGTGAAGGCCGACGGGATCCTCAAGTGGGACTGGGAGGGCCACGGAGATGGCGGTCGCCGTCAGGTGATCAGCGTCCGATTCCCGGGAGCCAGGCTGAAGATTGACGAGCACTTCATCGAGGTCGATGAGCCTCCGGTGAGCGCCCTGACTCTGTTCACCCCACAGGATGCCAGCGACGGCACCGGCATCGTGATGCAGGTGGACCTCACGGCCAGCAGCGGGTTCAAGGGCGTCGGTAGCACCGATGAGCGCAGCTTCGTGCTCACCATCGAGGCGCCCCTGCGCTCGGAGACCGATGACAAAGCCACCTCGACCGGGGAGAAGACGGAAGGCGGCGAGATCCTGACCGTGGACGTCGCCGACGGCCTGGTGTCGATCCGGGCCCTTCGCGCGGATATCCACCAGGCTGTGGCCGAGGTGGCAAGGCGCAGCGGCCTGAATGTCGCCGTCGACGACGCCGTCAGCCACAAGATCAATGTGAACCTACATGACATGCCCCCCCTGGACGTGATTCGCGCCATCGCCACGGGCTACGGACTGGCGTTGTCCACCAACGACGATATGCACATGCTCAGCGAGGGCGTGCCCAAGGACCTCACCACCTACAACCGCAGCGGCACCCAGTCCTTCCCCATGCGGTACCTCCGCGCCGAGGATGCCAAGGAACTGCTGCCCTCGTTTCTGACCAAGTATGTGCACTTCAACCCGGAGCAAAACGCCGTGGTCGCCACAGCTCCGGATCAGTTGCTGGACAAGGTCCGCCGCGATCTGAAAAGCGTGGACCTGCCGCCCCCGATGATCATGGTCGATGTGCTGGCCGTGGAACTGACCAGCACCGGTGACTTCAACCGCGACTTCAGTTGGCTCTACAGCGCGGACGACAAGGCCTTCGGCACCGATTCGGCGGACGGCGAGGTGGTCTACGAGACCGCCGCGCCCGGGGCCATCACCACTCGCCCCATCCCCGACAGCTCGCAGTTGAAGGCGACGCTCAGCGCCTTGCGGGCCAGCGGGCGGGCCCAGATCCGCTCCAACCCGCGGATCGCCGCGGTCAACGGCAAGAGCGCCAGCATCTTCATCGGCCAGGACCGCTTCATCCTCGTGACCTACCTCTCCGGCGGCAACCAGCAGGAGCGCATCGAGGCCGTCCCGGTCGGGGTGCGCCTGGAGGTCACGCCGTGGACCGGCGGCAACGGTGAGATCACCACCAGTGTCGATGTGGAGGTCAGCAATATCAGCGAGATCGACCCGGCCACCCGACTGCCCTTGCTCAGCAGCCGCAGGGCCTCCAGCACCGTGCGCACCCGGGACGGCGAGACCATCGTTATCGGCGGCCTGCGCCAGGAGCAAAGGCAGGTGGAAGACCACAAGATCCCGATCCTCGGCGACATCCCCCTCATCGGGCGCCTCTTCCGGGGCACCAGTACCTCCAGCGTCGAGGGAGAGCTGGTGATCTTCGTCACCCCGCGGATCCTCGGCGTGGACGGCGAGGTGTTGGACCCGTCACAGGCCGAGCTGGAAGAGCGCTTCCTCGAGCCGGGAGACCTGGGGTATCCCGGGCCCGATGAGGACGGCGACGACGAGCACGGCGACGACTGACGGATTCACCACACAGACACAGAGACACGGAGAACGGTGGAGACGGGTCGGGCGGAGGTAGCGGCCGATGCCTGGTTACTCCCGCCCGACCGGACCCGCAGACCACAGCAGTATT
>CAYRFY010000137.1:0-6115 GCA_964423635.1 uncultured Armatimonadia bacterium
CGTGGGCGATCATGTCACCAGGGGCCAGCTCCTGGTCCGCATGGACACCACGCTGGTGGCCAAGCAGCGAATCCAGGCGGAGCACGGAGTGACCGGAGCCCAGGCCGGTCTGAACCGGGCGGTCAAGGGCTCGCACATGACGGACAAACAGACTCTGGCCCACATCAGGCAGGCGGAGCAGGGCGTTGTGGCGGCGCGGGAGCAACTGCGCAAGGCCGAGGCGGCGTACCGGCTCACGGCGGAGCAGACGGAAACCGCCGTTGAGCAGGCGAAGGTCGGGGTGGCCACGGCCGAAGCCCAGCGCCGAGATACCGACTCCGGGGCCAGGTCACAGGAGATCGCTCAGGCCGAGGCCGCGGTGCGCTCGGCCGAGTCGGCTCTGGAGCTGGCGCGCACCACCTATCAGCGCTACAAGAACCTCTACGACCAGGGCGCCGTGGCCGAGGCCACTTTGGACAACTACCGCAGCCAGTTCGAGGTCGGTCAGCAGAACCTCAACCAGGCCCGAGAGGCCCTGAGCCTGGCCCGGGAGGGGGCGCGCTCCGAGCAGCGGCGCATGGCGGCTCTGGCGGTGGACCAGGCCAAGCAGGCTCTGCGCCAGGCGGAGGCGGGACGCCGGCAGGTGGAGATTGCCGCCCGCGACGTGGAGAGCGCCCGGGTCGGCGTCAGGCAGGCCGAGGAGAGCCTCCGGGTGGCCAAGGCCGGCAGGCTGCAGTACAACGTGAGTCTGGCGGACATCCAGTCGGCGAGGGCAGGCATCGGGCAGGCGGCGGCCAATCGCGACTTAGCCAGGGCGACAGAGGGCAAGTACAGCATCTACGCCCCCGTGACCGGCGTGATAGCCGCGCGGTATGTGGAGGCCGGTGAGGCCGCGGGCCCTGCGGGGCCGGTGGTCCGCATCGTCGACAATGACCCCATCCGCGTGAACTGCACCTGCAGCGAGCTGGACATCATCAAGGTCTCGCTGGGCGATCTGACCTCCGTCACGGTGGACGGCCTGCCGGGCGTTCAGTTCGACGGCACCGTCACGGCCATCACCCCCCAGGCCCGCAAGGACCAGCGCAACTACACGGTGCGCGTGGAGATCGCCAACCCCTCGGGGGCCGTCAAGGCGGGCATGTTCGCCCGCGCCGATCTCACGATCGCCGAGAAGCCCGATGTTGTGGTCGTCTCCCGCGACTGCATCGTCGAGCGCGGCCAGGATCGGCTGGCCTATGTGGTTCAGGGCGGGAGCGTAAGCATCCGCGAGCTGGAACTGGGGATCACCAGCGGCAACAACATCGAGGTCCTGTCGGGTCTGAAGGCGGGCGAGCAGGTGATCGTGACCGGGCAGTCGCTGTTGGCCGATGGCCAGAAGGTGGAGGCGATGGCGGCCACGGAGGCGGACGACACCGTGACGGCCGCGCCGGACGAGTCCGTGGAGATGGGTCCGCAACCGGCACCGGCCGCCTCGCCGGAGCCGGCGGACGCCCGGCCCGCAGAACCCCGGCCGGGCGCAAAAGGCAAGCGAGGCGGACGGTAAGTCGCACTGCGTTGACCATTATCCGATCCGGAGTCCGGGCCGCGGCCGGTGCTGTGCCCCGACACGGTGTGAGTGTGCCTGAGCCATGTGGCTAACCAAAGTTGCCATCGACAGACGAGTCACCATCTCCATGGTGATCCTGTTTCTGCTGGTCATGGGGATCACCGCCTTCAGGGAGATGCCCTGGGAGAGCGACCCCGACGTCGAGATTCCCTACATCAGCGTGTTCGTGCCTTACCCCGGCGCGGGGCCCGAGGAGATCGAGCAGCGCATTATCATCCCCCTGGAGGACGCCATCAGCGTCATCGAGGGCGTTGACAGTGTCAGTTCCACCGCGTTCGAGAATGGCGCGCAGATCGTGGTCGGCTTCGAGCTCGAGGTGGATCAGGATGTGGCCGCCTCCGACGTGCGCGATGCCCTCGACCGCACCAAGGCCCAGTTCCCGGACGATGCGGACCAGGCCACGCTGTACAAGATTGACATCGGCGCGATGCCCATCTTCACCGTGGGCTTCACGGCCAAGCGCTCGCCCCGGGACCTGCGAAAGCTGATCTACGACGAGGTGCGTCCCCGCCTGGCGCAGGTGACCGGCGTGGCTTCGGTGACGGTGACCGGTGGCGAGGTGCGCGAGATTCAGGTGCTTGCCTACAGGGACCGGCTGGACGCCGTGGGGCTATCAGTCTCGGGACTGGCGGCGGCCATCAGCTCCCAGAACCTGGACGTCCCCAGCGGCACGATCAAAGAGGGGCGGCGCACCTACGCCGTCCGTGTGCTGGGGCAGTTTGAGGACCTCGACGAGATCCGCAGTCTGATGATCAGCACCCCACTGGGCGGGCGGATGCCGCTCAGCTCTCTGGCCGAGGTGCGAGACACCGTGGTCGAACCCGACCGCTATGCCCGTGTGGACGGTGAGGACTCCGTCACCGTGGCGGTGGTGAAGCAGTCCGGCGCCAACACCGTGCAGGTGGTGCGGGACCTGCGGGCCGTTCTCACGGAGATGGTGGGTTCTCTAGAGGAGAACGGCAAGGAGGGCGCCGCGCCCAAGACGGGCTTTCTGGGCGCGGACATCAAGGCGGTCGTCGCCAATGACGATTCCGAGTTCGTTCTGCAGTCCATCGAGGACGTGCTGGAGGACCTGCTGTACGGCGCCTTGCTGGCGGCCATTGTGGTGTTTCTCTTCCTCCACAACTTCCGTGGCATGATCATCGTCGCGCTCGCCATCCCCACCGCGATGCTCGCCACTTTCTTCCCGATTGGCATGGGGTTCGGCTTCACACTGAACATGATGGTGATGCTGGGCTTCACGCTGTCCATCGGTATCCTGGTGGACGACTCCGTGGTCGTCCTGGAGAATATTGAACGCCACCTGCACCGCGGCGAGCAGCCCAAGGCGGCGGCGTACAACGGACGCGCCGAGATCGGTGGCGCCGCCGTCGCTATCACTCTCGTGGATGTCGTCGTGTTCATTCCCGTGGCCATGATGGGTGGCATGATCGGACGGTTCTTCTTCTCCTTCGGCATCACTGCGGGCATCTGCGCGCTCCTGTCGCTGCTCATGAGCTTCACGCTCACCCCGATGTTGGCCTCATGGTGGTTCCGCCGGCGCGAGCAGCACCCGGCCCACCTGGGCGGCCTGTGGCAGCGCCTCTTTGCGATGTGGAACGTGGGCTACGGCCGGCTGCAAAACGCGTATCGCCCCGTCCTGGCCGGAGCCGTTCGCCACCCCTACATCACCGTGGGCGTCGGCTATGCCGTCCTTGTCGCCGCAGTCGCGTTGGTCATGCCCCGGTTGCCCTTCGAGTTCTTCCCGGCATCAGATCAGGCCTCGGTCACGGTCTCCGTGGAGACCGCCGTCGGCACGAGGATCGAGGAGACGGATCGGCTGGTAAGGCAGATCGAGACCCGCCTGATGGACAAGGCCAAGTACCCCGAGATCGAGCATATCACCGCGGTAGTGGGTAGCGCCGGTGGCGGCGGCCTCAGCAGCGGTGACAGCGGCGGACAGTACGCCAATGTCAACGTCGCTCTGTACCCCAAGGGTGAGAGGCGCGCCAACAGGCAGAGGTCGGATCAGGAGGTGGCCGCGGCGCTGCGCGAGCATCTGGCGGATCTGCCCAGTGCGAAGATCCAGGTCTCCACCTCCTCGGGGATGGGTGGCGGCGGCACGGTAGACCTCAACGTCCTGTGCGAGGACCAGAAGACCCTGGGCGAGGCCTCCGTGTTGCTGGCCCAGAAGATCAGTCAGATTGAGGGGCTGATGTATGTTGACCTGTCCTCCAAGCCGGGCAGGCCGGAAATCCACTGCGAGATCGACCGGGTGCGGGCCAACGACCTGGGCCTGACGGTTGCCGGCATCGGCATGGCGGTGCGCACCGCCTTCTCGGGCGACACCTCGACCGTTCCACCGTCGCGAATGTGGCCAATCTCTACGTCGGCCTGACACCCGACGAGGCGCCGGTCATGCTCCGCGACGTCGCTGACGTGTACCTTGCCACGGGACCCAACAAGATCGAACGCTACAATCGGCAGCGAACGGTGACCGTCTCCGCCACCATGGACCCGTCGGCGATCACCATGGGCGACGCTCAGGATGCGATGAAGTCCGTGGCCGACGAAAACCCGATTCCCGGCGTCACCACCGCGTGGACCGGTCGGGCGAAGATGATGGTGGAATCCTTTGGCTACCTCGTCCAGGCGCTCGCACTGTCCATTGTCCTGGTCTACATCGTCACCGCGGGTCTCTACAACTCGCTTTTGCAGCCGCTGAACGTCATGCTCACCATCCCCATGGCGCTCGTGGGCGGAGTGGTTGGCCTGTGGGTGACCGGTTCTTCGCTCAGCGTGGTGGCGATGATCGGTGTCATTCAGCTCGTCGGTCTGGTGGGTAAGAACGCCATCCTGATGGTGGACTACACCAACACGCTCCGATCCCGGGGACTGGAGCGCACGCCGGCCATCCTGGAGGCCGGGCCCACTCGTATGAAGCCCATCCTCATGACCACGATCGCCGCTATCTGTGCGGCCTTGCCCATCGCCCTGGCCACCGGAGAGGGCAGCGAGACCCGCGCCCCCATGGCCATCGTCGTCATCTTCGGTCTGGCTCTGAGCACCCTGCTATCGCTGCTTGTAGTCCCCTGCACTTACTCCATCCTCGACCAGATCGGGGCTGTGTTCGGCAGGCTCGGAAAGCGGATCGGCGCGTTCTTCGCCGAGCGCAAGGAGAACGGCCGCAGTAACCGCGGTGGAGGCGGCGGCCCGATCATTCCGGAGATGGTGGACCCCTCGACCCCGTCAGGCAGGAGCAGCGCGGACGAGAGCCCCGCCGATGACGACAGGTGGGCCAGACCACAGTTCCCCAGCGATCCCGAACCACCGGGTGGCGAGCCGCCCGGCGCCGACGGCGAGCAGGGGCCAGAAGACGGCAGCTAGCGAGAGCCCAGACCCCGTCCGAGAGGGATGCAACCACATGGAGCAGCGCAAACTGGTCATCATGGTGTTCGAGGACGGGCTGCGCCCGGACATCGAGGAGGTCCTCGTCGAGCAGGGCATCGAGCACTATACGCTCTGGTCCGGCGCCGAGGGTTCCGGGGTGACCGGCACCAAGCAGGGCACCCCCATCTGGCCGGGCCTCAACGAGGTCATGCTCATCGCACTGCCCGAGGAGAAGGTGCAGCCCCTGATCCAGCGGGCCACCGAGGTGCGGGACAGCTTCCCCGTGAAGCTCGGGCTCCGCTTCATGGTGACCGACTGCCTGTTTGTCTGAGCCCTGTTGGCGGGAGTCTCGATTCCGGAGGCACGCGCCGCGGAGCCGCTCTCGGCGCCCGGGTCTGGAGCCCGGCGCCGACCGGCTAACCACGGCCTTGGGGCCGATGCAATGCAGGACTACCAGCTTGCGACCGCGAAATGTGCTTTCGCGGTCGCTTCGTTTTGGGCACATGGCACGCCGTCGTGGGGCGAGTATGAAGCAGGACCCGCCGGACCAACTGCGGCTGGAATTCGAGGACCCCGGCACCGAGCAGGCGGAGACCAGGCGGCCGCGACGCCGCCGAACCTTCCGCAAGCCTCTGCGCGGCTTCCGGCGGCCCCCTCAGGTGGCCAACGTCCGGCTGATGCAGATGCCGGTGACCATCAAGTGCGGCCTGTGCGGGCGGCAGATCACGATCCACGGCGACGTGGCCACCTGTCCGACCTGCCAGACCATCGTCTCTCGTCCCGAGGACGAAGACGCGCTCTGAACCCCCGCATCATCGACCCGCCACAATGCTCCCGGAGGTATCCAAATGCCCGCTCTGCATGTCGGCCTGGCGCAAGGCGATATCACGCCGCCTATCGGCGTGACGATGGCCGGTTACTCCGCCCGCGATAAGGTCTCGGAATCCGTGGAGACACCCCTGCAGGCGCGGGCACTCGTGGCTGAGAGCCGGGGCCGGTTCGTCGCTGTCGTGTCGGTCGATCTCATCGGCCTGAGCCCCGAGATCGTGGCGGCGGTGCGCGCGGAGGTGCAGGAAAAGACACCCATCCCTGCCGCTTCCGTGCTGCTCTTGGCCAGCCACACCCACTGGGGGCCCGAGGTGCGGCCCACCGGCTATCTGC
>CAYRFY010000137.1:6125-14545 GCA_964423635.1 uncultured Armatimonadia bacterium
TCTGAACGAGGCCATCTTGCCCGAATACGTGGAGGGCCTGCAGCGCACCCTGGCGGGCCTGATCGTACAGGCCCATGGCAACCTGCGCCCGGCGGCGGCGGGATGGGGAGTCGGGCTCGCCGCCGGCATCAGCTACTGCCGCCGGCCGGTGGACGTGCAGGGCCGGACCGCGATGAGTCTGGAACTCAGGCCGGAGCAGGCGACGGCTGCCTCCGCGGCCGGCCTGGAGCTGTGTCGCGCCTGGCCCGTCGGGGGGCACCGAGGTCCGCGATTGAGCCCGCCTCTGGACATTCTCGAGGGCCTCCGTGCCGGGGTCAGTGACCCCCACGTGCCCATTCTCAAGCTCATCGATCCGGACGGGGAGGCCCTCTGCGGGTTCATCAACTTTGGCTGCCACCCGGTGGTGGGCGGAGATGACAACTTCTACGCCATCTCTCCGGACTATCCGGAGTACGCCCGCCGGGTGTTCCAGGCCGCGATAGGCTGCCCCCTGGCGTTCAGTCTCGGCTGTGCCGGCGATCAGGTCCCCGCCTGGCGCCGCGGCAACTCCAGACAGCGGGTGGGACAGTCCCTGGGCGCCGCCGCCGTCATGGGCTGGCATCAGATACAGGACACGGCGACCGACTTGTCCGTTGCCACCGCACACCGACAAATCGCGCTCGATGTGGTGGATCTCCCCACAGTCGCGGAGGCCGAACAGGCCCTGGCGGCCACGGATGATCCGGAAGGACCGGGCGGAGCCCGCGAGCGCCATCTGCTGGGACTGGCTCGCAAGTTCGAAGGCAAGCCGGGGATCGAGACCGAGATGAACGCCTTTGCCATCGGCGACTTCGCCGCCGTCTGCCTCCCCGGAGAGACCTTCGTCGAGATCGGCCTGCAGATCAAGCAGCAGTCGCCCTTCGCGGCCACGGCCATCATCACCCTGTGCAATGACTCGATCGGCTACATCTCCACCGCCGACGGGCATCGCGAGGGCGGCTATGAGCCCGAGTGGAGCGCACCGGGCCCCGGCGCGGAGCGGCAGGTGGTGGACACGGCTCTGGAGATGCTGGCGGAGCTGAAGGGTGTGGATAGGTGATAGGGTACGGCGGGAGGCCCCCCGCGCTTGCGGGGGATCGAGCCATCACGGTCGTCGACACATACCCCTGGGGGCCACCGTGCCCGCGGGTCTCCAGGCCCGCATGGTAGACCATACCCGCAACGCCGATACGCGCTCACTGACCGGTCACCCGGGCCCGAGTGCCCTCCGATGAGGCTGCGGCGCCGTACCTTGCGGTCTTGGAAGACCGCGGGCACGGAGGTCTCCGGTCAGGGTTGTGGTTCCTGGCGAGGGCTGGGTGGCTGACCTTGCGGTCTTGGAAGACCGCGGGCACGGAGGCGCTCGATCGCGGTTGTAGTCTCTGGCGAGGGCTGGGTGGCCTGCCTTGCGGGACCCCTATGCCATTGCCTTTCTGTCACGATCACCTGGCAATCCGGTACTGGGCCGCCTCCGCACTGGTCTCGAACCAGGCCTTCCCGTCCCGGCGCGTAAGCTCGGGGGTGGGCAGGGCAGCGCCATCGGCATCCACCGCCTCCACGCTCCGCACATCTCCGGCCAGCCCCACGGTGAGTTGCTCACCCAGAGGCACCGGAACCAGTGTGTAGCCCTCCTCCGTGGTCCTCAGCACCACTGCCCCATTGGTCGCGACGGCGCCGAAGTCCAGCACCCGGCGGTCCAGGTTGGCGCCTTCACGATACGTCGCCGGGTCGGCCCCGGGCGCAGGATCGGCGGCCGCCGGTGTGAATTGAATCTCTGTCGCGGCGACACCCTCCCTGGTCACCAGGAGCTTCCCCACCGTCACCTGGTCGGCCCCGGCCACCAGGCTCGCGCGTCCGTTTGCGTCGTACAACCCCACCCGCACCTCATACTCGGTCACGTCATCCTCCGGGACACCGATCGCCAGCGGCCCATCGGTGATGGTCTGCCCCACCTTCCACCCGGAGGTGGGGGTCTTGAGGGCATGGTCGGACTGGAACAAGATGAGACCGTCGGAGACGAAGTGCCAGAAGGTGATGTAGTCACGGTCGAGCTCGCGGCCCACCTGCCAGTCGACGGTGAGCTCGAACCGGCCGCCCTCCAGAGCGCGGAACCGCGCCTGAGGCCGGATCGGCGCCTGCGGTTCGGGCACCATCCAATAGTGGGAGCGGGCATCGGCGTAGGTGACGCCGTCGTAATGTGAAAAGTCGCAGATCTGGCCATCGCGCACGGCGGTCCAGGCTTCCGAGCGGGGGCCGAGAGTGAGCGTGCCGTCCCTGAGCAGCTCGTGCCCGGCGATCTGCCAAGGGGTGTCGGCGAGGTTCACGTACACCTGCTGGCCTTCCTCGTACTCGGCGTTGATCCGGGTCAGCTCTCCCAGGCGCGCGGCGGTACCGGCATCCACCCACTGCCCATCCACCTCGTACCGCAGCCGCTGCAGGAGCCTGCCGGTGTAGGCCCGGCCCAGGGCCTGGGTCAGATAGAACTCGCGCACCACGGCATGCGGGTTCTTCATGAGCTGCTGGCCAATGAAGCCGGTGCGGCCGAAGGCCGTCTGGTAGGCACGGTACTTGTCCAGCTCGCGGTCGGTCATCACGTAGTCATTCCAGCCCGGACCATAGCCCCACGGCAGCCAGCGCTCGTAGTAGCCGAACCCGTGGTTGGACATGAGCGGATGGACCTTGAGCAGCTCGGCGGCCACCGCAGCGGGCGTCCGGTACGTGTCCACTCCATGGTTGCAGCCGCCGTCGTACACTCCGGCCAGGAGAGGATCGGCGGCTTCGAACACCACCGGCCCGCCGAAGATCTCGCGGTCGTAGTCGCACAGCCTCCTGGTCTGCTCGTGGGTATAGGCGATCTTCCCGGCGCCGGGAACGGCGGCGTCGTAGTCCACATGCCAGGTGGGCATGATGTCGTGGTACGCCGAGTCACAATCATACCGACGCTTGATCTCCGGGGTGAAGCGGAAGACATAGTCCATCAGCTTCGAGGGCTTGAGGATCACCGCGCGGACCTTGCCGTTATCCCAGCCGTCGATGGGCTTGCCCTGCGGCGTCAGACAGCGGTCGGCCTCCGTGAAGTCCTCGGCATTGGGGTAGTAGTCGTAGTAGTTCTCGTGCACATTGAAGCGGTGCCCCAGGGCCTGAGCCGTGAGCGACAGGCTTCGCAACGCCGCGTCGCCCCCCATGTTCGCATTGGCGGGCATGGTGTTGGGATACGTCTGGTCATAGCCGTCGCGCTGCCAGACGTGCTTGATCATCAAAAAGCCGTCCACACCATATCGGCTCATGTCCTTGAGCCACCGCTCGTTGTCGGCGAAGTTCCCGCCCCAGCCGTCCAGCACCGTCCTGTGGGCAAGCTCGTCGAGGTAGGGCGACGGGGCGTTGGCGATGTTGGGCAAGACCTCCTCGTAGCGGCTGCTCACCGTCATGTAGAAGCGGTCCTGCATGGCATTGCGGGTACCGTCAGTCAGTGGCGAGTAGACCGTGTGGTCGCCGATACCGACCCCGGAGGCCGCGGAATGCATCAGGTCCACCGCGGTGCAGATGTAGACACCCTCCCTGTGCCAGAGAGCCTGTCCCCCCGCCTGGAAGGCCGCCGGCACCAGGGTGCCGCCGTTGGCGCGGGCTGAAAAGCCCCGGAACCGTCCCGGCTCGCCCTCGACCTCGAGGCCCAGCGACTTGCCCTCCGGCCACAGTCGCGCGCTGAGCCGGGCCGAGGAGCCGGTCTCCGTGTTGACATAGCGGTACTCACAGCGGACGACAAGGCCCTCCAGCGCGGCGGAGACAAGCTCCGTTTCCAGCCCGCGTGACTGCGGGCCGAAGCCTGTATCGTCGAGGTCGACGCTGGGACCACCGGTGAATGGAGAGGGATCGAGGGGCTCGCCGTCGATGGTGACCGTCAGCCCGGCCAGGAGCCCCTGGCTTGCGTCAAAGCGATACTGGATGACCTCGTCCTCGCCGGCGCACTGCAAGACGAACACATCGCCCTCGGCGCGGGCCGACAGATGGGTGGGCGCCGCCACGCTGGGGCAGATGGAATCGTTGTGATGGGAGGTGAGGCCACCAAGAGGCAAGTCGGCCAGTTCGCGGCCACGGGCGATGGTCGCGGCCCGCTCCCGAGCCGCCACGGCCTCGGCCTCCCGGCGCGCCCGGGCCAGCTCCTCGTCGGTGCCCGCGAGAATCTCCACCCGGCGCCACAGCGACCAGTCATCGCTGGTCGAGCGCTCGGGCCCGGGGTCGACCTCCAGCCGGAGGGTGATGTCCTTGCCTGCAAAACGGCTCAGGTCGGCCTGCCGGGAGTGAAACTCCCGCGAGATGCAGTGCTCGTCAAAAACCGGCTCCCCGTTGGCGTAGACACGGTAGGTCACCCCGTCGCTCAGCCTCGCGCCCGATCGCAGGCCGATCTCGAAGCCCAGACGGATCGCGTCGGCCCGGGGGAGGCTCAGGGAGTAGTCGGCATAGGCCACGCCCGGCCCGGCGGCCCAGGGACAGTGCATGAACACCTGAGACACGCCGTCCGCATCCACCTCGGGAGAGAAGTACACACCGCTCTCGGGGTCGTGGCCGGACCAGCCGGGGCCGAGATCCGTGGCATCGCCGTCAAAGTGGCGATAGCCCACGGTGGGCCGACACGTAAGCAGCAGGTCGGTGATGCCCACGGGAATGGGGGCAGGATCAGGCTGGGCCGGGCCCACGGTGAGCAGGAGCAGGGGGCTGAGGAATGCAAGGGCGATGGCGTGCATGAAGGGCACCTCAAGGAGCGGCGATGAGGCAGGCCACAGCGACGGCGGCCCGCCGGGCTTCCTGAGGCGATTCGTCCCGCGTGGCGTCCCGACCTCTTCTCCGGCCGCGTCCGACCCCGGCGGCGGTCCTACGCGACTTCCCTACCCCGGCCCGCCTACCGGCCGCTCTGAGGCTTCTTCCACTCCGGCAGGTGGCGCGCGAGGTACTCCGCCACCTCGTCACCGTTAGCGGCCAGGCGGAGGATGACGCCATCCCGCAGGGACTTCTCGTCCGGCTCGGCCGTGGCGCTCAGGGCGATGAAGCTATCACCACGCACGTAGCAGGCCAGTTGGTCCCATGTTGCGGACCTACTGTGCAGAAGGCCCGCGACCCGCACGCCGGATTCGTCCAGCCGATAGCTGCTCGGAAGCCAGAAGGAGGCCAGGCCTCCCACCATCACCACTATCGCCGCCACCGCGAAGAAGGCGTTGCCCAACTGGACGTAGGCGTACCAGACGATCGCCGCCGTCACGATAGCGGCGGCGAAGGCCGCGGTGGGGTTCTGGCCTGCGGGCCAGACCCGCCACGTAAGCACATCCGCAAACTCGTGGGGGTATTCACTCACCTGGGCACTCCGGGACACAATCGCTGCGTCAGGACATAGAGGCTTCGCCGCCACACCGCCGGGCCCCTTCACGGATGCGGGGAGCGACCTGGCGGCTCCACGCCACCCTCTCGCGAGTGGCAGGCCCCGCGCCGTGCACCCTCCGGCCCTGCAAGGGCACCGGAAGGCCCCCTGCCGGCGGAGGGCGAATTGAGCCTGTCGGCTAAGTCAACTGGGCCTCCTACGTGCCTTTGGTGCCATGGCTCGACACGCGTACGAGGAGTGTCGTCATGGTCTTATGAATGTGCTTGTTCCGCATTCAGGGCGCGACCAGAAACGGGACCTCACCCGGCCGCGCATATTCAGGAGTGCGGAAGGACTTTGCCGACACGCTCGAACTGCCCCCGGGCCGCCGATCCACTCTTCCAGCGAGGTCTGCAATGGAGCCCATCATCGCCGCGTATACCTTCTGTAATACGAACTTCGAGGCATTCCTGGACGGCGCCCGCGACGCCGGGTTTTCCTATGTGGGCATCGGGTTCTACAAGGGATATGTCGACATTCCGCTGGAGGACCTCTCGGAGAGCGACGAGGCGGCTCTGCGCGGGGCGCTGGATGCGCGGGGACTGCAGCTTTGCGCGATCTACGGGGGTGTCGACCTGCTGGCAGACGACGGTCCCGAGCTGCTCCGCCGGAAGCTCGAGGGGGCCGCGCGATTTGGCGTCGAGGTCTACGATACCGGCGCCATCTCGCTGGATGACGATCCCGGTGTGCGCCGCCGCCATGTGGCGACCTTCGTCGACCGCATCCGGGCCGCCGGCGACCACGCCGAAAGGCTGGGCATCACCATCTGTCTGGAGACACACGGCGGCTACACGGGCCACGCCGACGCCTGCCTCGAGGCCATGGAACAGATCGACCACGAGCGAGTGCGGCTGGCGTACGATCCGGCCAACTTCCTGTACTACGAGGGACGCAGGCCCGAGGAGCGCCTGGGCGAGCTCCTACCGTTCATCGGCCACACGCATCTCAAGGACCATCGCGGTGGCAAACTGGCCAATGACTTCCCCGCCATCGGGGCGGGCGAGGTGGGCTACGAGGCTCTCTTGCCCGCGCTGTGGGAGGGCGGCTACCGAGGCCCATACACCCTGGAACGCGCCGTGGGCGAGGATGACGCCGAGAAGGCGCAGGCCATGCAGGCCGCGCACCTATACATCAGACGGCTTCTGGCCTAGCTCTCACCCTTCCCGGTTGCGGCAGCCGTTGCGGTTGGCCGGAGAACCGCCGCCCTTCCTTCTCATGACTGAACAAGACACCATTCGCGCCGTGGACAAAGCTCTCGCCGCCCGCTATGGCGACCGGCGCTGGCCGGGGCGTTCCGACCCGCTGGGCGGGCTCATCGCGACGATACTGTCGCAGAGCACGACGGGCCGGAACTCCAGGGCCGCCTACGCCTCGCTGACGGAGCAGTTCGCCTCGTGGGAGCAAGTCGCCGACGCCCCGGTGGAGGACATCGCCGCCGCCATCTACCAGGGCGGGCTGGCAAACCAGAAGGCGGAGCGCATCAGGGCGATTCTGCGGCAGCTCCGAGCCGAGCGCGGGGCTCTGTCCCTGGACTTCCTGGAGGAGATGCCGCCGGAGGAAGCCGCGGCGTACCTCACGGCCTTCAGAGGTGTGGGCCCCAAGACCGCGGCATGCGTGCTGCTGTTTGACCTGGGCAGGCCCGTGTTCCCGGTGGACACCCATGTCTTCCGCATTGCAGGCCGTCTGAGATGGATAGAGGAGAACACCACGCCCCAGCGCGCCCACAGCGCCCTGGGTCTGCTGGTGCCGGCGGATATCGCCTACAGGCTCCACGTCAACCTGGTTACCCACGGCCGCCGGACCTGCCTGGCCCGCAATCCACGCTGTGCAGGCTGCCCAATCCTCGAGCTCTGCCCATGGGGCCGGGAGGCGCGGAGGCCCGTCACCGGCGTCCACTGAGACGGCTCAGCGCTCCGCCTGACCCCCGGCGGCAGCTTTGGGCGGCGAGAGGTCCTCGGGTCCCCGGACCGCCCTCCCCACCGCAAACCCCAGGAGCGATACCAGTAGGCCGGGATACATGGGCTCGATACCCAGCGGGTAAACCGGATAGCCCTCGGCCTGATGCGTCACACCCCACAGCAGCCAGAGCAGGGAGGTCGCAAAGCCTCCCACCATCACCGGCACAATTGCTTTCCGACTCACTCGCAGCGCCGGCCAGTACGCCGACAGCAAGGGCAACAGCAGACCGGGAATGAATACGGTTCCGATCACATACCACAGCTTGATCACCGAGGCCACGCCGACGGCCAGTGCCAGCGAGATCACCGTGGTCAGGACGAGGCCCAGCGCGGTGCGCAGCCCGATGCGATAGTCGGGGTCGCCGCCCACAATGCGCCAGATGAAGTCCCGGGCGAATGTGGTGCCGGACAGGAACGTGAAGCTCACCAGCGTGGACATCACCGTGGCCAGCATCCCCACATAGAACAGCCCTTTGACACCCGCCGGCAAGAGCTTCTCGGCCAGGAGCGGATAGGCCATGATCGGCTCGATGTCCGGCAGCCCGGCCCGAGCGTACAGCCCCACCGTGCAGGTCATGAAGTCGAATACGGCCCAGCACAGGATGCTCACCAGGATCCCCCGGCTCGCCGTCTGCGGCGACTTGGCCGCATAGCACCGCTGGTGGAACCCCGGGTCCACCAGCGTCCACAGGGCGATGAAGAACCAGGCCACCACATACTGCGGCGTATTGCCGCCGTGCCACACCAGGTGAGTCTCCGGCACGCCCTGCTTGATGAAGTCGAACCCGCCCAGATGGCTCACGCAGTAGGGCAAGATGAGCGCGAAGCCCAGGAACATCAGGAAAAACTGCACGATATTGACCCGCACATCGGCCCGAAAGCCGCCGGCATAGACGTACACCGTCGAGAGCACGATGGTCAGCAGCATGATGGGGAAACCGATCCAGAGATAGCGCAGGAACGTGATCTTGACGCCGCGCTCCGCCGCGAGGCCCGCGACGATGAGGTTCGCCGAGGCGCCGCCGAGCGTGCCG
>CAYRFY010000138.1:0-14529 GCA_964423635.1 uncultured Armatimonadia bacterium
CATACCGGGGTAGCTGGTGTGCCGAGCGGTGTCACACGAGCTGGAATGGGGACTGGCGAATCATCGGCGAGAGCGGGACCCTGGTCTACGACCACGACCAGGACCCCTACGGCCAGGTCGTGGCAGGGAGCGAGGGTTTCCATCGGCCGCTGGCCGACCTGCCCGTCGTGCCCTCTCCCCTGGAGCTCACCGGCATGCACGGAGCCCTGCGGGAGATGTTGCGGTTCCTGCGCACCGGCGAGAGACCGCAGACCGAATGCCACGACAACATCAAGTCGCTGAGCATGGTATTCGGCGCCATCGCAAGCTCGGCGGAGGGCGCAAGGGTCCGGACAGAGTGAGGCGCCACCGTCGAGGTGCAATTGAGCACGCCGGGCCACGGCGCCGCGAGTGGCGGGGCGCTTCACCGCGCGGGCGATACCGGGCGAAGTCTCCAAAGGACGTGCGTCCGGCCCGCAGCGCAGGCCGGACGCACGAGTGGCACGCCGGAAGCCGTGCGCCGTGGGCTATTGCTCCGCCGGCAGTTCGTCGATGAGCTGGGCCAGCCGCGCCATGCGGTCCGGGATGGGCAGCTTCTGTGGGCACTTCTCCACACAGGCGCCGCAGGCGGTGCACTTGTGCGGATCGGCGCGCTCGTTGCCTCGGGCCGCCAGCAGCATCTTCCTCGCGCTGGCCATGCCGAACACCTCGTGCAACTGGTACAGGGCCATGGCATGGGCCACCGGCAGCCCCTGGGGGCAGGAGCCTGCGCAGTAGTTGCAGCCGGTGCACAGCGGCTCGCCGCCGGTGAACTCCAAGAAGGCCTCGCTGAACCGCTCCCGCTGTTCTTGGCTCATGGGGTCCGGCAGGTCCGCGACCGCCGCGTTCTGCTCCAGGTGCGCGATCTCGTTCATGCCCGACAGGATCGTGCTCACCGCGGGAGAGCCCAGCAGGAAGCGGAACGCGATCTCCTGCACCGGCATGCCGGCGAACTCCGGCAGGGCCCTGGAGAAGGCTTCGGACTGCCCTACCAGCAGCCCGCCGCGCAGTGGACCCATGATCGCGGCGCCGACTCCGTGCTCGTAGGCGTACTGGAGAGCCTCCTCCGGCGCCCGGTCGTTGAAGTTGTAGTAGACGGTGATGAACTTGAAGTCCGGCACGGCTTTCAGCCAGCGTACGACGTCGGCGGCCTTGCCGTGAGTGGTGAACCCCAGGTGCTTGATGAGGCCCTGCTCCCTGGCCTCGCGCAAAGCCGCCAGAGGGGTGTCCTCACCGACGCAGGCGGCCTGGAAGTGCTCCTCCTGGCTCATGTCCCAGAGCTGATAGAAGTCGAACCACTCCACTCCGACGCGCTTGAGGGAGTTCTCCATGCAGCGCCACATGTCGTCCCGTGTGCCGATGCCCAGGCCGCGATCCACCTTGGCCTCCCCGGCCCGAGGCTGGGCCTTGGCAGACAGCACCATCTTCTCCCGGGCAATCCCCTCGATCGCTGCCCCGGTCCAGACCTCGGCGTTCTCGTCAAACGACTTGAAGCTGTAGGCCGAACCGATGTCGAAGTAGTTGATCCCTAACTCGACGCCGCGGTGGATGATCTCGGCCGCGTTCTCCGGGCCCTTGAAGCGCATGGTGCCAAAGCCAAGGGCCGACACGGTGATGCCGGTGTCTCCAATCTGTCGGTACTGCAATGTCAGTCCCTCCAGGTGTGCAGCGATTTTGCGTGCCGCCGGGCGGCGCGACAGCAGACACAGTAGACCAGACTCCGGCCGCCGTCAACCGGCGAATGAGAGGCGGCAGTCATCTGGCCGGTATCGGCAGGCCGGCTCTCCGGTTCGCTCGCGACGACGGTTCTCCCGGAGTGGGGCAGGGGGAGGGGCGAGGGACGGCGAACGACGGGCATGGTGGCCGTTTGCAGGGCACAGAGCGAAACGCGGACAAGACGCCATCCAGAGCCGCCAGCACACACGTCCCCCAGGGAGGCGCCCGGTAATGGCCGAGGCGGGTAGCGAGGACCAGCGGCTCAGAGACTTGGCGGACGCCCTGTCATCCGTGAATCCTCAGAGCCTGGGGAGGCTGGTTGCGTGCTTGTCTGGTCTTGGGCCGGACCCGAACGAGAACATCCAGCACCTTGCGGATATCTGCGGCGAGTTGCTGGGGGCCGACAGCGCCTTCTACAGCCGGACGCACGATGGCATGATATGGTTCCGGGGGCGGCACGCGGCGGCCGCCGACCTCAACCCCGCGGACCGGGCCCAGTGCCGTCTGTGCCACGACGCAATCGCGCAGGATGCCGACGAGACGGTGCTGATCCAGGGGCCGGGGGGGGGGACAGAGCAGGCGTCTTCCGACGCGCCCCAGAGCCCCTGCGGCCTGGACACCTGCGCCGCGCGAGCGGTGAGAGCCCGGGGGCGCATGGTGGGCGCGCTGTGTGTCGGCTACCGCAGACGGCGAGACCTCAGCGAGGAGCAGACCGCGATTCTCGCGGTGGTCTCGGCCGCCCTGGGCGCGGAGGAAGAGCAGCGACTGGCCGGCGAAACGCTGCGGCGGCGGGAGCGGTATCTGGAGTGTGTGGCCGAGTCATCGGCGGATCTGCTTCACAGCGACGACTACCGGGTGTCGGTACCGCAGGTCCTGCAGCGGCTGCGACAGGCGGTGCGTGCGCAGCGATGCTATCTGGTGGAGAACGCCCTGGAGACCGATGGTACAGTGGTGGGCCATTTCCGCTTCGAGGCGGTGTGTGGGGAAGGCGGTGCTCTGCCGTCCTTGGCCGAATCGGAGCCGATACGATGGTCCTGCCCGGCTCTACAGCCGTGGGTGGAGACGCTGTCTACCGGCGGCGCGGTCTGGGGCACGTCGGAGCAACTCCCGGCCGCCCAGAGCGAGATTCTCCGACAGGCCGGAATCCGCTGGGCCGCCGTGCTGCCGCTCCACGTGAGGGGCCGGTGGCGCGGAGCGATCGCGCTGGACACGGCGGAAGAGGGCTTCTCCCTGACTCCCGAGGAGATCGGCCTCCTGGGGAGTGTCGCGCAGGCGGTGAGTGCCGCCATGGAACGAACGCGGACCGAGGGGGAGCGGCGCGCTCTGGAGCAACTGGCTCTCGAACTGGTCGGAGAGGCCGACATCCAATCGATCATCGAGAGCGTACAGGAGGTGAGCCTGCGGCTGCTGGGGTGGGACGCCTTCTACTTCGCGGTCCGCAGGCCGGATGAGGAGGAGTTCACGGCTGCGTACTTCGTGGACACGGTGGCAGGAGAACGGCGGAGGTTCCCCGGGTGCACCTGGCGTCTGGCCGCGGACAGCTACCACGATCGACAACTGTGGGCCGGGCGACCGGTGCTGCTCGACCACGAGGTCATCGACGACGAGCAGGGCTCGGAGCGGTTCGGCGACACAGACCGCCCGTCACGATGCTTGATGTTCGTCCCGGTGGGCAGCCCTCGACGCGTGATCGGGATCATCTCGGCCCAGTCCTACACACCCACACGTTACGACGCCGCGGACCTGGAGTTGCTGGGCAGGACCGCCGATGCCGCGGCACCGGCACTGGACCGCGCCTTCGCTCTCGAGGCGGTGAGCAGACGGGCCAGGGAGGCCGACGTTCTGCACTCGCTGGCCGTGGCCCTGGGGGAGGCGGAGGACGAGGACCAGTTGGTGGCCAACGCCCTGGCCGCGGCACTACAGCTCTCGGGCCTCGAGGGCGGAGCCGCCTTCCTCATCGACGACGAGGGCAGCCAATTCGTGTTGCGCCATTGTACCGGTGCGCTACGCCACCTCGCCGGCGAGCTGTCGACTCTCGCCGTCGACAGTCCTCAGGCCCGGGCGGCCGTGGCCGCCCGCGGGGTGCTCTCCCTGCGCGACCTGGCTGCATCTCACGAAGGCGTCTCCGATTGGATCGCGCGCGCAGGTCTAGAAGACGCCTTCGCGGCACCCATTCTCTCGCCCGACGGTCCTGTGGGCGTACTTCTGGTCGGCACGGCCATCAGTACCCGTCGTCTGCCCCAGGCGGCGCGGAATGCGCTCAACAGCGCCGCCACGGAGCTGGGGACCGCCCTGCGTCGTCATCGCGCCGAGCAGGCCCTGCACAGGAGCGAACGGCGCTTCCGGGAGATGAGCGATCTGCTCCCCGAGATGGTCTACGAAGCAGACCCATCTTTCCGCTTCGTGTACGCCAACCGCAGCGCCATGCAGACACTGGGCTACAGTCTGCAGGACATCGAGCGTGGCCTGAGTCTGTCCGACCTGCTCAGGCCGGGGGATCAACAGCGGGCCCGGCAATTCGCGCGCAGGGTGGAGCGGCAGTTCACGACCGCCGTCGAGGAGTTCAGTATCCGGCGCAAGGACGGCTCGGAGATTCCGTGCGAGATCAGTGTCGCCGCCATCCGTGGCGGCGATGGGCGGGTCTCCGGCTACCGCGGTGTCGTCAGGGACGTCAGCGAGCGGGTACGCGCTCAGCACACCGAACGCCTGGCCGTGGTGGGCCAACTGGCCGCCGGTGTGGCCCACGAGTTCAACAACATCCTCGCCGCCACTCGGGCCGGGGCCCAGGCCGCCCAGATCACCGACGACCCCGCCGACCTGCAGGAGCTGATCGCCACGGTGCTGGCCGGAGCCGGCCGCGGCGCCGAGATCTGCCGGAGCCTGCTGGGCTTTGCGCGCCCGGTCCAAGCCAGACGCGAGTCCATCCAGATCTCTCGCCCCGTCGGTGATGCCCTGGCCATGGTGGCCCAGCAGTTGGAGTTGGGCCACGTCAACTGGCGTCTTGGCGATCATACCCGGGGCGTGGCGGTCAGTGCCGATGCGGGCCAACTACAACAGGTGTTTCTCAACCTCTTCCTTAACGCCTGCCGAGCCATGCCCGAAGGTGGCCTGCTTTCGGTCGAGGCCACCACGGAACTCGAGCCCGGTGGAACGGCGCAGATCGTCGTTCGCGTGAGCGACACCGGACTGGGTATCGCCCCCGAGCACCTGCCCCACGTGTTCGAGCCTTTCTTCACGACCTGGTCGGCGGAGACCGGGGAGAACGGCGCCGGCACGGGCCTCGGCCTCTCCGTGTCCTCCGAGATCGTCGCCGCCCATGGCGGCACCCTATCGGTGCGCAGCACTGTGGGACAGGGCACGGTCTTCGAGTTACGCCTGCCCGGCGAGATTGCGACCTCGTGGACCGGCTCCCCTCCACTCCCGGAGCCCATGGCTCCGGCCGCCGCCCTGGACGGTAGCGTCCTGCTCGCCGAAGACGATCGCCCCCTGCGCCGGAGCCTGGCGGTCGCCCTGCGCCATGCCGGCTGCGAGGTGCTCGAGGCCGCCTCCACCGAGGAGGCCTTGAGTATCCTGCAGACACACCGGGTCGATGTGGTCATTTCCGATCTCATGATGCCCGGAGGCGGTGGTAGGGCCGTTCTCAGCGCCGCTCAGAAGGTGGAGAACTCGCCCCCCGTCGTGGTCATCACCGGCATGGACCAGCAGTCCCTGGCCCCGGAGCTCTTCCAGTTGGGAGCCGCCGAGTGCCTGCAGAAGCCCTTCGAACTGCACGATCTGGTGGCCCTGGTAGGTCGACTCCACCCGCGCTGACCGGGAAGGAAGCTCCCTGCCGTTTTTTCCCGAAACCATGGAACATTCCGACCGCCGTATACGTCATATAACGTGAGTCGAGCAGGCGGGGCTAGGCCTCCCTTACAAGGTTGTAGGCGACGCTCAGGAAGGCCTCACCCTCCCTCCTTCCGGCGTAACACACACTAGCCCCGTCTGAACCACTCGGCCCACGTGACGGTGTTGCGCGGCCAAGTCCCCGGGGGCCGTCCACTCCCCCGAACGGCTTCCCGCACGGGGACGGAAAACACAGTAGCGATCATCGGTTCATCGCTCATCGCCGCACCCTTCGTTGCCCATGGTCAGGGGTAGCTTCAGGGGAACGCGAGACCGGGCATCACAGCAGACGAAGCAGCACAGCCGCATCGACTAGACCGCGGCGACATCGGACGCCAACACCGTCACACTATCCACTCTCCCCAAAGCCGGCCGACATTCGGCCGGCTTTGCCTTTTCGGCTCACAGTAGGACATGGGCCGAACTCCAATGAACCCCCGGCCCCTGACAACCGTCCACACCCCTGAGCGCACACAACAATGAGGGGGCAGTCACCATGAGAATTCGCGGCGCTATTGCCATCTTTTTCGCACTTCTTCTGTCACTACCCGCCGTCGCCCAGGGCATCGGGCAAAGGCGAGCCCCGCGGCAGGCCACAGGGCAGATCCAGCGGCAGGTCGCTCCCGTCGTGACGCCCAGAAACTACACTGTGATCAAGCTTCATCGGATTGACCCGGCGCTGGTCGCCGACATCTTCGGCGGCTCGATCATCTACAACACCACCGCCGGCGGCGGGGGCGCAGGTGGCAGCACCGACTCCGGCTATGGCTACGGCAGCGGAGCCAGGACCGGCGGACGCGGCAACTACGACACCTCCAGCTACGGCACCAATCGCAGCTCGGGGACCCGGGCGGGCGGCCGCTCATCCTCCTTCAGCGATATCTACAGATAGCGCCGCCCGATCGCCCGACAAAGTATGTAACCAGGGAGCCCGGCATTGCCGCCGGGCTCCTTCGTCGTCTGCCCCGATATAGACGTTGACGCCACCTTCCTCTGTGCCATATGGTGTCGCGTGTCACCTATGAGAGCACAGGAGGCCCGAAATGTCACTTCGTATCGGTGTCTGGGGCGTCGACCATCCCCATGCCGGCGGTCATCTCAAGGCCCTCGGGAATCTCCCCGAAGTCGCACGCCTGCTTGTGTTTGACCGGGACCCCGCCAAGACCCGGGCTGTCGTGGACGGCTCGGACAAGGCGGAGCCGGTGACGAGCGCCGAAGCTTTGCTCTCTCCGAACACCGTGGATGCGGTCATCTGCCTCCTCCCTACCCGCGAGGCGGGTCCCGCAACGCTCCGCGCGATCGAGGCCGGCATCTACGTCTACGGCGACAAGCCCGGCGCCCGCACGGTGGAGGAGATGGAGCAGATTGAACAGGCCGCGCAGGCAAGTGGCGCCCACTTCTGCCCCTGCTATCCGTGGCGCACCGAGCCCATCACCCGCGAGATCAAAGCGCTCATCGACCGTGGCATCCTGGGCGACATCTGGTCTTTCGAAGCCCGTTTCATCACCTCCCAGGTCTCCCTGCGCGACCCGCGAAGCTGGCTGTTTCATGGCGAAGTCTCCGGCGGCGGGATCCTCGCCTGGCTCGCCTGCCACTGGATCGATCTGCTGGCGTACCTTCTCGGTCCTGCGGTGCAGGTGAGCGCCATGGTCGCCACCCTCTGCCGGGAGGACATCGATGTGGAGGATACCGCCGCCGTCCTCCTCCGCCTGGCCTCCGGAGCGGTGGGGACCGTCCGTGCCGGCTACAGCCACAAGCCCTTCGCCGGGTACGAGGAGCAGGACCTGGGCCTGACCTTCGAGGGCAGTATGGGATCGGTGTACTGGCCTGCTCGGGAGCCTGTGGGCTATCGCCTGCGCACCGGGCACCCGGACTACGCCGGGCTCTCGCGACGCTGGGTCAAGGTCGAACCCGACCCTCCCTGCTCTGAAGGCTACTCCGCGGGCTTCCTGCGCCAGTTCCTCGCCGCCGCCGCGCGGCGCACCGTGCCGCCCGCCACGGAGACCGACGCACTCTATGTGCTGAAGGTCCTCCGGGCGGCCTACGGCGCTTCGGCGACCGGGGCGATCTCTTTGGAATAATACATGCAAACCATTTTCAAGAAAACTGAACACATCGCACCCCGGAACCGTCATCCAGTAGGTCGCATCACTACTCAACGGAGGGTGCCGATGAGCAAGAGTGTACTGAGCCTGATCGCGGTCTTCGTCGTAGCTGGTCTGGGTATCGCCCTGAACGCTTCCATCGACGGCGGGCGGCCGGCCCATGCGCAGGGCGTGCAGGCGCCGCCGGACGCGACGACCGGAGGACACCCGTGCGCTGTGGCGCGGACGGCCAAGTGCGCCGACTGCGACAAGTGCGCCGACTGCGCGGCTGATTGCCCCAGGGCGGGCGCCGGTGTGGCCGGCGCGCCGGTCGAGGTGACACCCGAGAACGCCAAGGCATGGAACGAGTTGGAGGGCCTCATGCTCAAGCGCCACAGGGCGATGTGGGAATACTACACGCTCCTGGGGGCCGAGAAGCCGGACGAGGCGGCGCTGAAGGCCAAGGCCGACGAGATTCGCGGGATTGCCGGTGAGATGATGCTGGTGCCAGGTAGGTCTCGAAGTACTGGCCGTCGACCCGGCGCAGCCGGAGCACCGGCGGTGGGCGGCTGCTCTCTGGGCCGGGGGATTAGGGCAGGAGGGTGTGGAGCCGGAGCCGGTTGTGCGATGGGCGCGCAGTAACCCACACGGGCTGTGCAGGACCCATTGTACAGGACACATGGCAGAGGGCACCCCGCGCGGGGTGCCCTCCGTGGGTTCTTGGCGCAGAGACCCGGAAGGTGGCCGTGCGCGGCACTGCGAACCTGGTCTGGACCACATGTCGCGGACAGGAGCGCCCCGGATGCGACAGACAGCGACGCTGCTGGCATTGGCACTGGCCGGCCTCTGGGCCACCGCATGGGCCGACAGGCTGGAGGTCCAAAGCGGCTGGCTCTCCCACGACGGGAAGGCGGTCTGGGGATGGGTGCAGCACAACGGCTGGTGGCGGGCGGGCATGCGGCCCAATCTGACGCGCCGCTCCGTGGGTGACCCTCGGGGCGACGTGCGCCCGAACCGCACCGAGGACCTCGACAGGCTCACCGACGCCATGCTTCAGTTCGGCTATCCGGGCTTCGAGCACAACTACGGCCTGTGGTACGACCGACGCCGCGATGCCCACGACGAGGGGCCGCGCGGCGACGCCCGGGTGCAGCCCCCCTTCCTGCAGCAGCCGTGGGCTCGGTCGGAGCAGGGCACCGCCTGGGACGGATTGCCCAGGTACGACCTCACCGCCTTCGACCCCTGGTACTTCTCACGCCTGCGGCAGTTCGCCGCCCTGTGCGACAAGAAGGGCACCGTGCTCCTGCACAAGTACCATATGCAGCACGCCCTCCTGGAGACCAACGCCCACTATGTGGACTTCCCCTGGCGCCCGGCCAACTGCGTCCAGGATACCGGAATGCCTGACCGGATTCCGGCGGCCAACGTCTTCTACGATGTCACCCATCCGACCCGCCGGGAGCTGCACCGGCTCTACATCCGCCGCTGCCTGCAGTCCTTGGGCGAGTTCCACAATGTCATCCATCTCGTCGGCCAGGAGTTCACCGGGCCCCGACAGTACCAGGAGTTCTGGCTCGATACCATCGTGGAGTGGGAGAGAGAGACGGGACAGGACGTGCACATCGCTCTGAGCGGGACCAGGGACGTGGTGGACGCGCTCCTGGCCGACCCAGTGAGAGCCGCGGCGGTGGATGTGCTCGACCTCCGCTGCTGGTGGATCACCACGGCAGGAGAGCTCAAAGGCCCCGAAGGCGGCAGGCAGGTGCCCGGCAGGTACACCGAATGCGGCTTCAGCCAGTCCGAGGAGAGTTGCCCTGAGCGCATCTACGAGAAGGTGCGCGCATACCGCGATCGCTACCCGCAAAAGGTCCTCATCGACGCCCTGGGCCAGGACCGCCGGCAGAGCTGGGCGTTTCTGATGGCCGGAGGCAGCCTGATCGTCGCCGGACAGATTCAGTATCCCGAAGACGCCGACCCGTCGGACTACGTCAAGCCCGGTAACATGGACGTTATCCTGCCCACCTACGACTTCATCCGCCGGCACCTGGCCGCCGTCCTGCCGCGCATGAGGCCGGCGGACATCGTCCTCGATGCACCAGAGCGCAACTGGTGCCTGGCCGCCGGGGGCGAGGCGTATCTCGCCTACGCACTGGAGGGCGGCGCGTTTGGCCTGGACCTGTCCGGAGTAGACGGGGCTTACCACGCAACCTGGTTTGATCCGCGCTCGGGAGAGCTCATGCAACTGGGCCATCCTGTCGCCGGGGGCGGTGAGGTGAGGTTCGAAGCACCGGGTGAAGGCGACTGGGCCCTGTGGTTGAGCAAGACGGGGTAGATCGACGACCGGGGTGCCAAAACAAGCGGGGGCGAGCAAAGCGCTCGCCCCCGCTTGGCATGCCGCTGCGGTACCGCTTCCGACTGCCGTGCGCCAGGGCTCCGGCTAATCGGCCTCGATGGTGTGGATGGTGCGGACGTCGTTGGCGTTTGTCTTCACCATCTCATCGCGCTTGAGCCACTTGGCGTGGCCGTCGCAGAAGCCGCAGTTGAGGCCCTCATTGTGGCGGTTGGTCCAGTAGGTCACGGGGATCGATGCCTGGGCGGCGATATTCTGCCAGCCGTACTCGAAGCCACCGGTGTGGTCCAGAAGCACGACGCAGCCCGCGGGGTCCTGAACCCTGGACAGCTCCTTGCCGTACGGAGAGTTCGCCGAGATCCCGGAGACACCACTGCCGCTGTAGTACGCCACGTTCATGGCATACCCCACGGCGAGGGTCTTCTGGCTCGGGCACTGAAATATCTGGGTGTTCTTGATGTAGGGCTGCATGCAGTGGGTCCACTGGTAGTTCCCCGGGTAGGCCGAGGGGCCGTACCACGTCCTGGTGAAGATCTCATCGTAATCCTGAGCATACATTAGCTGGGCGAGGACAAGCTGCTTGACATTGGACAGGCAGCTTGTCTGCCGGGCCTTCTCCCGTGCCCTGGCGAACACGGGGAACAGGATCGCGGCTAGAATAGCAATGATCGCGATGACAACCAAAAGCTCGATGAGCGTAAAGCCTCGGCGCATGGAACCGACCTCCTGTGAGGATGGTAGTATGTAACACCATGTTATAGCATACCCCACGACGGAGTCGGTACACAAGTGCTTCGGGCGCAAAACCCGGCGAACTTGCCGGCACTTTCTGTTAATGGTGATGCGGCCAGGGCACGTACCCGAGGAATGCCTCCAAAGAGGTCTCCGCGCAGGCCCGGGACCTCGATGTCGGCTTGTCGCCGAGAAGGCCTGTGCGCCCGAGGGGGTGAACTGACGTATCTGCAAGTACACCGCGAACCGTCACTGCCCGGAGGGAAATCATGATCCTGCGACTTTCTTGTGTCCACATGATCTGGAGCCAGGGCCCGCACAATGCGTTTACGGACCTCATCCGCTGGCGAGACCGATTCTATTGTGCCTTCCGCGAAGGTAGCGGACACGCCGAGGGCCTGGGCACGATCCGGGTGCTGGCATCCGGCGATGGCGAGAACTGGGAGCCGGTGGGTGTACTGGAGATGGAGGGCTACGATCTGCGCGACGCCCATCTGGCCGTGACGCCGGATGACCGCTTGATGGTCCTGGGCGGAGCCGCGATCGTCGACGAGAAGGGCCGCCGGACCGGGACTTTCGCCGCCTTCTCCGAGGAGGGACGGACCTACAGCCGGCCGCAGATCGTCGTGGCACCCGGAAGGTGGCTGTGGCAGGTGACCTGGCACAAGGGCAGGGCCTATGGCGTGAGTTACGACGGCCCGGGCGAGCGGGCGCACAGCTCTCTACTGGTCAGCGACGACGGCATCACCTGGACCGAGCATGTCCCGGCGCTGCTGAGCAAAGGCTGGCCCACCGAGGCCACCGTTCGCTTCGACGGCGACGTCCTGCTGTGCCTGCACCGCCGCGACGGCGAGGACAACAGCGCACATCTGGGGGTCTCAGCACCCCCGTACGAGGATTTCACCTGGCACGACCTGGGGCGGTACTACGGTGGCCCCAACCTCATCGAAGTCCCGGGGATCGGGTGGATCGGAGCGGGACGGATCATCGAGGACCAGGCGCGGACGGTCCTCACCGCGATCGATGCCGATGCGGGAACGATGACCCCCCTCCTGGAGTTGCCGTCCGGCGGCGATACCAGCTACCCCGGTCTGGTCTGGCACAACGATCTGTTGTGGGTGAGCTACTACTCCAGCCACGAGGCCAAGACATCAATCTACGTGGCACAGGTGCGGGTCGAGGGCTGACGCAGCGGCTCTCCGCCAATCGTCAGAGTCTCACAAAGGTCGGGCAGGATAACCCGGGCGTACGGCGCCAGGCGCTGGGCCTGGCGACGGAACTCGTCCACGTCTACATAGGGCTGCGGCCAAAGGCCGTTCTCCAGCGACCGCGTGAAGTCATCGAAGTGCACGGCCATGATTCGCGGGGTGGTGACACTGCCCAAAACGCGCTGCAGAAACCCCGGTGTGCGCTCCATGCGGGCGATGCTCACCATCAGCAGGTCGCAGTGCTGCCCGGCGATGGCCTCGTCGATGCAATTGGCGCTGCCGATATCCAGGACGGAGACCGCGCCGAAAGAGAGCAGGGGCGCGAAGGTACCGCCCTCCAGATAGTCCTCGCGGCGCACAGGGAGCGGCGGCGGCAGGGCGTAGCTCCCCGGGTACGCGACTTGCCCGTCGTCGGAGAGCGCGTGCAGCGAGGGGAGGAGGCGGACCTTGAACTCCCCCTCGCGGTAGACGCCACCCGGGCCCACGGTGACCAACTGCGCCTCCGGCACGCCAAAGGCTCGGCAGATACTGGTAGTGGTCTGCGAGCCCACTACCGTCGCCCCCGTGTACCCGGCGATGGCGGGCACGTCGGCCAGGTGATCCCAGTGGCTGTGGGACACCACGATCACATCGGCTCTTGGCAGGTGCCGCTTGAGGTAGGCCGGATCGCTGCCGGCATCGGGATTCCGGGTCAGGTACGGGTCCAGCAGAACCACGAAACCATTGTGTGTGAACCGCACGGCGTTCACGCCGAACCACTGGACGGATAGAAGTGACATGTACCGGCGGCCTCCGCAAGCGATGGGCTGTCGCGTCATGTGTTCGGCTTTTGTTCTGCTTCGCAGTAGGACGGTCCTTCACACGAGGCGAGGCCGCACGCGAGTCTCGGTACAACACGCCGTGCCCGGACCCGGCGGTGCGCCGCGGGCAAACTCCGGGTAGCCAGGTATCCCGGGCCCGACCGGCGAAATCTGCGAGACCGCGAACCACCAACACACAGCGAGGTCAGCGTGCCATGCGTATCGCCTGTGGAACTGTCTGCTTCCGCCGCTTTTCCCTTGATGAGGCCCTGCAGCGTATCGCCAAGGCCGGTTACCCGTGGGTGGAGACCCAGGCCACGGCGCCCTTCTGCCCCCATGTGGACCCCCGGCACGACGATCCCGACGTCTTCCGCCGCAGGGTGGCCGACCACGGATTCCAGGGCGTCACCGCGCTTTGGGCCCCCCACGGCGCCATCATCCCAGACGCCGAGAGTGTCTCGGCCATCACCACCACATTGCAGTGGGCCAAGGCCGCCGGCATTCCCGTGGTCAACGCCGGGGACGGCACCAAGCCCCCGGACATGACCGACGAGGACGCCTTCGCCATCCTGGCCGACAGGCTTGTGCAGATCGTGGCCGAGGCCGAACGTTGTCAGGTCTACCTGGCCATCGAACCCCACGGTACCTACTCGCTGACTCCGGAGGGGCTGCAGCGGATCATGGCTGTCTGCGACTCCCCGTGGTTGGGGATCAACTACGACACCGCCAACGTTCACCGCGCAACCTATGTGGAGACCATCGCCGGCGCCTACACATGGACGCCCTTTGGAGAGGCGCAAGACGAGGTTGAAACACTGCGGCAGGTGCTGGCCCGCGTGGTCCACGTCCATGTCAAGGACGTCGTCGGTGCCGATAGTGTGGCGCTGGGCGAGGGGGAGGTGGATGTCGCCGGATGCCTGGAGGTTCTGGCGGGGGCGGGCTACGAAGGGGTGGTCTCGCTGGAAACCGAGGGCGAGCTGGAGCCCGACCAGATGCAGGGCCTCATCGAAAAAAGCCGACAGTTCCTGGAGCAGACCGTGGGGGCATAGAGGTCCGGCCGAAAAGCTGGGTCTGCCGTGGAGATGTCATCCTGAGCGTCCATCTCGCGCAGCGGGATAGCGAAGGAGCTCGTGATATCCCGGGAGATTCCTCGAGCTGCTTCCTTCGCGAGCGGACGGACTCAGAATGACACTCCCGGCGGAAGCGGGGTCTCCCGCCGCACATCCAGGGCTGTCCCCACGAGCCCGTACAGTACCCGCAATACCATCCCGAACCCCGACAGTGGAGGTTTGCCCACATGAACGCCATCTCTCTGTGCACGGTCACCACCATTTCGCTGTGTGCCCTGGCAGGGGCGGTTCCGGAGGACAAGCTCCCCGACCCGCCCGCGGGCCAGGCCTGGGAGCTCGTGTGGCACGATGAGTTCGAGGGTGCCAAGATCGATGACGCCAAGTGGGAATGCCCTGAGTACCAGCGCCGGGACGGCTGGTGGGATAAGCGCGCCTGCGTGCTGGACGGCCGGGGCAGGCTGGTCATGCGCTGCTTCGAGGAGAACGGGAAGTACATCGACGGCTGCCTCCGCACCCGGGGGAAGTTCGAGCACACGTACGGCTATTACGTGTGCCGGGCCCAACTGCAGAAGCAGGTGGGGCACTGGTCGGCATTCTGGCTGATGGGTGACGGCGTGGGCAAGGTGGGTGATGAGGGCCGGGACGGCACCGAGATCGACATCTTCG
>CAYRFY010000139.1:0-1991 GCA_964423635.1 uncultured Armatimonadia bacterium
CTTCCGTTCTCCGGACCGACGCCATGGAGAGAGCCATCGACACATGAACCGAGCCCCCAGCGTCGACATCGCCGCCCACAACCGGCAAGTCTCCGAGCTGTGGGAGGCTTTCTCCCGCGGCGAGAACCGCCGCGTCCCGATCGTCATGGCCACCGACGAGTACCTGTGGCTGGGACTGACCGGGAACAGTTTCGCGCAGTTCTACACCGATCCCCGCGTGCAACTGGAGGTCATGCTGGAAGGAGAGGCGTGGTTTCGAGACACCGTCGTGCACGACCGGCCCATGGGCCCCCCGAACGTCTGGCACGTGGCGCCCAGGTTCTGGATGGACGAGCCTGAGTGCTTCGGATGCGAGGTAGTAATCCAGGAGAACGACTTCGCCTGGAGCGAGGCGCTGGCGGGCTCGAAGGCGGATCTGCTGGCCGCGATCCGCGACATCGACCCCCGGCAGGCGGTGCTGTCCAGCCGCCTGTGGCACCTGTACGGGGAGATGAAGGACCTCTGCGATGGGCTACGGTTTCGTGACCGGCCGGTGGAAGTGGTGTTCCCCGGGGGTGGGACGCACGGCGTCTTCACCGTGGCGGGGCGGGTGCGGGGCCTGGAGGCCCTGTGCCTGGACCTGGCCGAGGACCCGGACTTCGCCTTCGAGTTCATCGGGCTGATAGCGGACAAGACCATCGAGCGCATCGCGGCCTGGCACGAGTTGGCCCGGACAGGGCAGGAGTTGCCCTCCCCGGGCGCCTGGGGCATGGCCGATGACTCGCTGCAGGTGATCTCCGCCAGCACCTTCGAGAAGCTGGTGCTTCCGCACCACGAGCGGATCTTCTCGGCCATGACCACCGGACCTCGCCACGTGCATCTGTGCGGCTACGCCCAGCAGCACTTTTCCATACTGTACGAGAAGCTGGGCGTGCGCTCTCTCGACGGCCCGGGAACCTTCGTGGACCACGGTGCCCTGCTTGCCCGCATGCCGGCTCTCACGATCAGCGCTCAGTCGGACCATACCGTGCAGCTTCTGGGGCCCGTCGGCGACATCGAGGCCATGATGGCCGGAATGCTCACTTTGGCCGCGAAACAGCCGGGAAGGTACTGGATCACGGGCTTTCTGTTCCGCGAGACGCCCCTGCCGCACGTGGAGGCGATGTACGAGGCGGGCGTGCGCCTGGGAGCCATTGGGCCAGGCGAGTGACAGGCCGCCACTTGTCGCGCACACTCGGCCTCGAAATGCTGCATCAGGCAGGAGGTCTGAGGGCCACGGCCGGGGAATCGTCGGTCTCGTCGACGGATGAGCAGCCGCAGACCCGTGCAGCTCCGATACCTGCCGATGTCTGGCGCAAGACTTCGGCCAGCCTCATGGAGGAGGGACCGGTTGGGGCGTCGGGGGGTGGGAGGTGTGGCCGTGCCTATCAGTTCACAGTGCCAGGCCGTGCTCTCAGCGCTGGGGATCGGCCTGGTCGTGCTAGACCAGCGGTCCAGAGTCGTTGCCGTTACCGGGCCCTGTCGGGAGATGCTGGGCCCGCCGGGCGATCCGGTGGAAGGTCTGGATTTGGCGGGCCTCCTGCGGCGGCTGGGTGCACGGTGCCCGGCCCTGGCGGCGTTGCCCGAGGATACAGAGCGCTGGCCGCGGCGGGTGGAGGCCGGCGCGCTCATCTCTCCGGACGGTGGGGCACCGCGGGAGATGACCACTATTGCCGCTCGTCTGGAGCAGGGCGAAACCACCTGGGGACTGCTGGCTCTTGCCCCGACGCCGAAAGAGACCTTCGCCCCCGGGCCCTCGGCGCTCTCGGCGTTCTCCCACAACGGGCAGGGGCGCTTCCAGGCTCTGTTCGAGGCCGGGGGAGAGGGCGTCCTCGTCCATGAGCCGGACGGGCACTTCCTCGAGGTCAACCGTGCCGCCTGCGAAATGCTGGGCTACAGCCGCGGGGAACTGCAGGCCCTGGGTCCCGAGTGCATCTACCTCCACCTGCCGCCTCCGTTGTCCCTCCGCGAGG
>CAYRFY010000139.1:2019-14464 GCA_964423635.1 uncultured Armatimonadia bacterium
CGCCGCATCCGACGTGCCCGTGGTGCTCGAGACCGTATGTCTTCGCAAGGACGGCACCACGCTGCCGGTAGAGCTCATCTGCCGACGCATTGTGCACGAGGGGCGCGAGGCCGTGCTGTGTCTCCTGCGCGACCTGTCCGCCGCCACACGCCTCCAGCAGGCCCTGGGCGATCCCCATTTCCTTCTCGACCTTCTGGATGCCGTCCCGGTGCCACTGTGGATCAAGCGCAGTGGAGACGGAGCCTTCGTATTGTGGAACCGCGGCGCCGAGCGGCTCAGCGGTCTGTGCCGCGAACAGGTGCTGGGTAGGACCGCGGAGGCCCTGTTGCCCTCGCAGCAGGCCCGCGTCGCGCACGCCGCCGATGCCGCCGCTTGGCTCAGCGGCGAGACCCTGTGCAGCCCCGACCTGACGACCTCTTTGGACCCCGGACAGAAGAGCGCCGCGTTGCGCGGCACCGTCGTGCCCCTATACGATGAGGCCGGCCACCCCATGGCCGTGCTCGGCGTGGGTGAGGATGGCGGCAGCCGAGGCGAGGTGGAGCGTGAGCTACGCCTTCGCCTGGAGCACTATCGCGATCTGTACGAGGCCGTGGCGGAGGGGGTGCTCTTGGTGGATGCGGCCGGCCACATCCTCGAGGCCAACTCGGCGGCCTGCGAAGCTCTGGGCATCACACTCGGTGAGTTGGAGGGCCTTTGCCTGAGGGACCAGAGTTGGGGAGCCCGGAACGCGGAAGGTCGGCCGCTTCCGCCGGACGAGTGCCCCTGGAGAACCGTGTTTTGCACCGGCCGGCCCGTGAGGCAGGCGTTGATCGGTCTGCGCAACCGCCGTGACGGCGACAGCCGCTGGCTGCTGGTGAATGCCCATCCCCTGACGCGATCGGAGGCCGCCGGCCCCGGCAGGGCCGTGGTGGCCTTCGGAGACATCACCGCTCTTCGGCAGACCGAAGCGGAGTTGAGGCGGTCGCACGCCCTGCTCGGTCAGATCCTGTCCAGCCTCGATGAGGCGGTGCTGGTGGTCGATCCCGTCAATGGTACGGTGGAGGACTGCAACGAACCGACGCAGGTGCTGTTTGGCTACTCCGCCGGTGAACTGCGGGGCATGCCCCTGGCGCGGCTCTGCGCGGAGAGTCCCGAGTGCGGGACCGATTCCCCCCTGTCGGATGCGAGGAACCAGGGAGCCACCGTGGTCGGTGAGTGCTCGATGGTGCGCAAGGATGGTGTCCGGTTCATGGCTGAGCGGCTCATCAGCCCCATCGCCGGCGAGGACGGCTGGCCGCGGCGCCTGATCGCCGTGGTGCGGGACATCACGGAGCGCCGGCGGCGCGAGAACGCCCTCCGGCTGTCCGCGATCGCTCAGCTTTCGGCCGGCGTGGCCCACGAGTTCAACAACATCCTGGCCGCGATGATGATCAGTGCGGAGCGCGCCGACCGCAAGCGCGACCAGGAGGAGTACGACAGGCTGGTATCCATCGTCCTGTCCGGCGCCAGGCGTGGGGCGGAGATCGCCCGGGGTCTGGGCACTCTGGCGCAGCCCCGCGATGTGAAACCCGAGCCGGCCGTGGTTGAGGACATCATCGAGTCTGCACTGTCCCTGCTGGCGGCGCAGATCAGCAACGCCCGCGTCACCGTGCGGCGCGACTACGCCCCGGGCCCCTCTCGCGCCCTGGTGGATGCGGCGCAGGTGGAGCAGGCCCTGGTCGCGGTGATCTCCAACGCCGTTCAGGCCGCCGACGATGGGGGAATGGTATCTATCGCGACGACTTTGCAGAACGACGGAGGACGCGGGACGGTGAGCATCACCGTGGCAGATAACGGGACGGGTATCGCCCCGGAGAACCTGCCCCGTATCTTCGAACCGTTCTTCACCACAAAGGGGCTGCTTTCCGGCAGCCCCGTTCCCGGAATGGGGCTGGGGCTTTGCGTGGCCCACGGCATCATCCAGTCCCATCGGGGCACCATCAATGTGAACAGTACCGTTGGGGTAGGTACGGAGGTTTTGATCTCTCTGCCCGGCTGCGCTACTCAGGCGCCGATGAAGCCGACGTCGGTCTCCGCCGCCGATGGCTCCGGCGACGGTCGCATTCTGCTGGTGGAAGATGAGCGCGAGATTCGTGAGCTAGTGCGCCAGTCCCTGCGCGAAGCGGGGTACGAGGTGGTCTCAGCGGCCTCCTCCGGTCCCGCCTCCGAGACACTCCACAGCGGACGCTTTGATCTTGTGATTACGGACATCATGATGCCTGATGGGGGCGGCAAGGCGGTGCTGCAGGCGGCTGCGCAGTGCCCGGTGCCGCCCCCGGTGATTCTTATCACAGGGCGCACCGAGCATGCGGTGACCGCCGAGATGATGGCCGCGGGGGCGCGGATGTGCCTATCCAAGCCCTTCGGGATCCGTGACCTGCTCGAGGCGGTCCGGCAGACCATCGGCCCACCCCCCGCGCCACAATAGGTGTTCCTCCCCACATGCCGCCTTGCGCCTCCTCCGGCCGCAAACAATTCGTTGCGCCTATCCGGGGTAATACAGAAGGTGCTGATGAGACTCACGTGGAAGACGGGACGGGGTGAGAGCGTGTGTCCACGCCTCTGGCCCCCCGGCTCTCACAAGGACGGGGCCGACGGCGTACCCCGCCGGGGGGACCAAGAAGAGAGGCCGGTCCGAGTCAGGGGTAGCTCAGATGCAGATCTCCGCGGTATGGCGCACGGTACTGGACGTCACAGATGCCGCAGCTTTGGTGCTGGATACGGATGGCAGGGTGGTTGACGTCACCGAGGCCGCCCTGAGGCTTCTGGGGTGCGGCTCCGCCGAGGTCCGTGGCGCCCCCTGGTCTGAGGTGGTGGCGCGTTTGGAGCGGGCGCCCGGGACGGCGAACGTGGCCCTGGATAGGGTGAGTGACTGGCCCGCCGCGTCGGTTTCGATCGGTGCCTTCCGCTCACCGGAGCCCGGCGCCGTCATGCTGCAGGCACGACGGATGCGTCTGGACACGGAGGACGGCCCCCGCGGGCTGGTGGCCCTGACCTGCGTTCAGCCCGACGTGGAACACGGGTCCGATGGTCGTTGCCCGGAGGGGCGCGAGCACGTCCGCGCCCTGCTGGACGGGTTGGCCGATGCCGTGCACATCGCGGACCTCTCGGGGCGGTTCATCGAGGTGAATGAGGCCGCCTGCCGTCGCCTGGGCTACAGCCGCGGCGAGATGCTGTCCATGGCACTGACCGACATCCTGTCCCCCGAGTACGGCTCGCTGCTTTCGTCCCGGATCGCCGACCTGATGACCGACGGCCACAGGGTGTTTGAGACCGCCCACATCCGCAGGGACGGCACCCGCATTCCCATCGAGTTCAGCGGTCGTGTGATCCAGTACGAGGGGCGGCCGGTGCTGTTCAGCGTGGCCCGTGACATCAGCGGGCGCCGGGAGATGGAGGCGATCCTGGGGAGCCGCGACTTCCTGCGGGTGTTGGTGGACAACCTGCCGGTGGCGGTGTTTGTCAAGACGGTTGCCGACCGCCGCTACACTCTGTGGAACCACGCGGCCGAGCGGATCAGCGGAACGCCGGCGCCTTACGTCCTCGGTAGGAGAGACGAGGACTTCCTGGCCCCCGACCTTGTGGCGCGGTACCGGGCGGCCGAAGACGAGGCGTTGCGATCGCGAACCGTCGTCACGGTGCCCGATGACGTCATCGGTAGACGTGGTCGGCCTCCGATGGTTCTGGAGAGCATGCGCGGCGTGCTCCTGGATGATGAGGGCAACCCGTCCGCCATCGTCGGCATCGCCCACGACATCACCGAGTCCCGGGCGGCCAGAGACGCTCTTTCCGCCGCCAACGAACTGCTTCGCAGCGTGCTTTCCGGGCTCGACCAGGCGGTTTTGGCTGTGGAGCCCGGGTCGGGCGCGATCGAGGATGTCAACGAGACGGCCGTCGCCCTGCTGGGCTACTCCGCGGAGGAGTTGCGCGGCATGGGGGTGACCGATCTACTCGTCGACGACGCCGGCGGCGACCGGCGTCGGTTGCGTGAGGCGCTGGACGGCGACCTCTCGCGGACGCTGGTGAGCCGATGTCGGGTGCGCCGCAAGGACGGCCAGGTGTTCCCGGCCGAGCATTCGGTGGGGCCGATCTGCATCGACGGGGGCACCACGCAGCGGCTGGTGTGCGTGATCAGGGACGTGTCGGAGCGGCAGAAGACCGAGAGCGGTGAGCGGCTGGCGGCGGTGGGGCAACTGGCGGCCGGGGTGGCCCACGAGTTCAACAACATCCTGGCCGGCATGATGATGCGTGCCGAGACCGCGGAGCTCAGCCGATCCGAGGCCGATTTCGACCGCCTCGTGGCCCAGGTGCTCAAGGGGGCGATGCGGGGCAGCGAGATCACGCGGCGACTGGCCGTGTTCTCCGGGCCGATCCGGATGGCCACGGGTGTCGTCCACCTCTGCAACGTACTGGACGAGGCCCTTGCGCAGGCCGACGGTCTCCTGCGGGACGCCGGTGTCACCTTGCGTCGCGTGTACGAGCCGGACTTGCCCACCATCAACGGTGACCGCCGTCACCTGCTGCAGGCCGTGGCCGGGCTCCTCAGCAACGCCTGTCATGCCATGGCCGAGGGCGGAGTCCTGACGGTGGAGGCCAGGCGAGCGGCGGACTGTCCGGGGGGCCTGTTGGTGAGAGTGACCGATACAGGGGCGGGCATCCCGGCGGAGGACTTGCCCCACGTTTTCGAGCCGTTCTTCACCACCAAGGGGCTCTTGGCGGGCAGCGATGTGCCCGGTATGGGATTGGGGCTGGGGGTGGCGCATGCCATCGTCCAGGCCCACGGGGGCACGGTGGAGGTGGACAGTCTCCCCGGCAGGGGCACGGTTGTGGAGCTCCGGCTTCCGGCCGCTGAGGTGTCTGAGACGGAGGGGCTAGTCGCCGATGGCTCCCCGGCCCCCAACGGCGGGGGCCTCCGAACCTGACGGTAAAGTTCCTGCGCCCCCTCGCATATGCGCGGACGGGTGACGTCCGGTGGCTAGTCGGGTCTTCAATGCGGCGTTAACACGCTCGAAAGGCCCTGACGACGCTCTTGCTCCGCGTTTCGAGCGATGGCAACGAGGCACGTGGGTGGCCCAATTGATTCAGCCGACAGGCTCCTGCGTCGCCACCTGTGACCAGAGCTTGACCCGGTTGCGCCCGGTGCTCTTGGCCGCATACAGCGCCATGTCGGCCTCGTGGACCATGGCGGCGGCGTCCAGGGCTTCGCCGCGCCCCACGGTGACTCCGATGCTCATCGTCACCGCCAGGGAGCCACCGGCTGTGGTGAACTCGCGGCCGATGATGCTGCGGCGATGGCGCTCCATGACGGCCACGGCATCCTCGTGGTCGGTGCCCGGCAGCACGATGAGGAACTCCTCGCCTCCGTACCTGCCGACTGTATCATAGCACCGAGCGGCCTGTTGCAGACGGCCGGCGGCCTCGGAGAGCACCTCATCACCCACCTGATGGCCGTAGGTGTCATTGACGGACTTGAAGTGGTCCAGGTCGGCGATGGCCACGGCCACATGGATCCCTTCGCGCCGGGCGCGTTGTAGCTCCGTGTGAAGCGCGTCCAGCACGGCCGCCCGGTTCCACAGGCCCGTGAGACGGTCATGGGTGGCCTGGATGCGCAGGTCCTCCTGAGCCGCGCGGAGAGCCGACTGCAGATCCAGGATCCGCTCTCCGGCCCGGAGGCGGACGCGCAGCTCGCTGGAGTCGAAGGGCTTGGCGATGTAGTCATCGGCCCCGGCCTCCATGGCCTCGACCAGGTCGGTCCTGTCCGTCCTGGCGGTGAGCAGGAGCACGTAGACGTACATGTCGCGAGACAGGGCGCGCAGGGCTCGGCAGATCGCGACGCCATCCATCCCCGGCATCATCCAGTCCAGAATCGCCAGATAGGGGGTGGTTTCGGACTGCAACACCTCCCAGGCCCGGTCGCCATCCTCAGCGACCACCACCTCGTGGCCCCACTTGGTCAGCGTCGCCTCCAGCAGGCGGCGGGAGACCACTTCGTCGTCGGCGATGAGTACTCTCATGCTGCCTCCTCTTCTGATCGGCCGGCCAGCCGTGCTCTCAGCAGGCGGAATTGGTCTTCGAGTCTTGCCACCGCGTCTTCGGCGCGGCTCTGTGAGCGCTCGGCCACGAGATGCTCCAGCTCCCGGGCCAGGGCCGCGGTCTGCGGCGCGCCGACCCCTTCGGCGAGCGCGCCGAGAGCATCGCTGAGCGAGGCCACCGAAGCCCACTGCTGCGCGAGCAATGCTTCCCGCACACTGAAAAGCAGCCCCGGGGCCCTGTAGACCAGGGCCGCCTCGGCCCCACCAAGCACATGGGCGGAGTCGGTGGGGTCTGGCTCGGCCACGACGTCATCGCGCCGGCGCCCCGATACGTCGCCGAGACCCAGAGTGCGGCGAATGACCTCGTGCAGCTCGGCCTCCTTGACGGGCTTGGTCACGTAGTCATCCATTCCGGCCGCGAGGCATCGCTCCCGGTCACCCTTCATGGCGTGGGCCGTCATGGCGATGATGGGTGTATGCCTGCCGACTTCCGTCTCACGTCGCCGGATCTCCTCGGAGGCCTGCAAACCGTCCATCTGCGGCATCTGCACGTCCATCAGGACGAGATCGAAGGTCTCGGCGCCAACCGCCGCCACCGCCTCGTTGCCATTGGCGACGACGTGAACCTGGTGACCCCGCTTCTCCAGCAGCCGGGCGGCGAGCTTCTGGTTGATCGCGTTGTCCTCGGCCAGGAGCACTCGCAGGCCACGCATGGCGCGGGGGGTGCCAATCGGATCCGACGCCTGAGATGGCGGCGTCTCGGGCGGGAGGTTCAGGTGGGCCCCGGACATGGCGGCGGTCACAGCCTGCAGCAATTGGGCTTGACGTATGGGCTTGATGAGGGTCGCATGGATGCCCAGGTCGCGGCAGCGCGCCGACTCGCCGGTCTGGCCGTCGGAGGTGAGCATCATCACCGTCGGACCGCCGATGTCCCGGTCGTCTCTGATCCGGGCGGCCACCGTGAAACCATCCATCTGCGGCATCCTGGCGTCCAGCAGCACCAGGTCAAAGGCCAGCCCCTCCGCGGCGGCGGTCGCCATGGCCGCCAGGGCCTCCTCGCCGCCCGCGACGGCCACCGGGCGCATGCCCCAGTTGTGCAGCATCTCGTGCAGTATCCGCCGGTTCACCGCGGTATCGTCCACCACCAGGACTCGCAGGTCGCTTAGGCTCACGGTCTGGTCGCGACCGGGCTCCTCCGGTGCCGGGACGCCGATCTCCAGCTCCACGGTGAAGTGGAACTTGCTGCCCGCTCTCTCCTCGCTCTCCAGCCAGATGTGGCCTCCCATCATGCGTACGAGCTGGGAGGAAATCGTCAGGCCCAGACCGGTTCCCCCGTGCTTCCGCGTCGTGGACCCATCGGCCTGTGCGAAAGCCTCGAAGATCGCTCTCTGCTTGTCCCGGGGCACCCCGGAGCCGGTGTCGCTGACGGCGAAATGGAGGCCGACCGCCTCCTTGCTTGCCGAGGCGACGTCGACGGTCACCACCACTTCGCCCTCGGAGGTGAACTTCAGCGCATTGCTCACCAGGTTCAGCAGCACCTGTCTTAGCCGCACCGGGTCGGCCACCACGGCATCCGGCACGTCGGGGCTCACCTCACAGGCCAACTCGAGGCCTTTGCGGTGTGCCGTGAGCGCGAAGCCCTGCAGGACCTGGTCCACCAGTTGTCGGAGGTCGACGTCCACCAGGTCCAGTTCCAGCTTCCCCGCCTCGATCTTGGAGAAGTCCAGGATGTCGTTGATGACGGCCAGGAGGGCGTCGGCGGAGGTCCTCACCGCCTCGAGGTATTCGCGTTGCTCGGCGGTGAGCTCGGTGTCCAGGGCCAGTTCCGTCATCCCGATGACGCCGTTCATCGGGGTGCGGATCTCGTGACTCATATTGGCGAGGAACTCGCTCTTGGCTCTGTTGGCCCTGTCCGCCGCCAATGCTTGCTCCCTGGCGTGTTGTATGGCCGTCTGCAGCTCCGTATTGGCGACCTGAAGCTCGGCGCGGGCGGCTTCTGCGACCTCTTTGGCCGTGCGCAGCGCCTCCTCGGCCCGCCGGTGTTCGGTGATGTCCACCAGGACGCCCACGATCCCCGCCACCTGGTCGCTGTGGCTGGAGAAGGTGGCCTTGCTGAACAGCACCTCCCGCTGAGTACCGTCCGCGTACACGAGCGAGGTTCGATACCTCTGGGGGCCCGGATGGTGCAGGAGCTCTCGGTCCATGCGCGAGCACTCCGCGGCCAGATCGGGAGCGAGCAGGTCATCGCCGCTGAGCCCCACGACGCTCTCCTCGGACACACCGAAAGCCTCGGCGAAGGCCCGATTGCAGCCCAGATAGGTCCCCTTCCAATCCTTGTAGTAGACGGGGCTGGGGATGGTATCGATCAAGCGCTGTAGCAGGTCGTACTGCTCGCGAAGAGCACGCTCGGCCTCGTGGCGGGCGGTGACGTCTCGGTCCACTCCGCGGTACCCGATTACGGTGCCCGCGGCGTCCAGGATGGGCACGCCGCTGGTGAGCAGCGTTACCTCACGGCCGTCCCTACTCACGCACAGCCGCTCCAGCTCCCGGATCGGTGCCGACGTGGCCATGGCTCGAGCGAAGGCCGCCTCCGCCTCGGCCCTGTGGGCGGGGTGGGCGAAGTCTCCCGGGCTCCGGCCGAGCACCTCCTCGGGGGAGTAGCCCAGGGTATCGGAGACTCTCTCGGAACAGTACGTGTATCCACGGTGCAGGTCCCACTCCCACATCCAGTCCGCACTGCTGTCGGCGATGTCGCGGAAGCGCTTCTCGGAGTCGGCGATGCGCACGGACGTTTCGCGCGACCACTGGTGCACGCCGACAAAGCCGATGGTCAACAGGGAGACCAGTAGGGCAATGGCCATGGCCTCCAGACGCTGTGAGGCTGTGGCGTGTGCAACCATCGTCGTGTCGATGTCCGTCATCAGGGCCCCGACCATTCTGCCTGTGGCCCTGTCCACGATCGGCGCCAGTCCGACGATGTGGCCGTCGTCATCCTCCACCGGTGCGGGCGGCGGACGCCGGCGCTGGAGGCTTGCGCCGGGCCTGCCGGGAGGATGCATTGAGCCGCCGGGAGCATCGGGAGGCCGGCGGTGGCTCTCCCAATCCAGACGCGCCAGTTGGGCCGTTGTGAGCTTGATGGTCTCGGCTCCGGGAGCGACAGGTTCGCCCCCGTCGCGGCGGATGTCGCTGAGCACCAGGGCATGTCCGGCGTTCACGGCGATCAGTCGCATGTGCCTGCAACCCTCATTGGCCGCGGCGAACGCCTGGAGCCGGCCGTGCACCCGGCGGTAGGTCTCCGTCGTCACGTCTCCCGGGGCCATTGTCAGCGACTGCACGTCCGCGGGGTCCAGACCCGCGGCGGCGGTCCGTGTGGTCAGCCCCATGATCAGGTGCATCTTCCTTTGGGCGGCGTCGGTGACGGCCTCGGTTGCCAGCCAGCCGATCCCACCGATGCCCAGCAGGAGGGCAGCCATCGCCGGCGCCGGGCGGTGTGGCAGAGACCACCCGGCGATTCTCAGGCGAGCCATGCGGCTGGTCTGAAAGTAGGAACCGGCGGCGAAGGCACAGACGCCGGCAAGCAGCGCGCTCACCGGCGCCAGCAGTACGCTTGAGATGGGTAGATGGCTCATCAGATGGCTCTGGGCATCTGTGCCGACCCATGTGCCCGGCGCCGCGACGGCCTCGACCGTCAAGTATGCCGCCAAGCTCACCGCCAGTCCCCGCAGCCAGTGGCGCCCCGCGGACCGGTCGTCCACGGACCGCCACAGGCCCCAGGCCGCCACGGCTCCGCCCAGGAGCCCCAGCACCTGGTGGGCCGCGGCATCCAGCCCCGAAGGACCGTAGGGAGCGCCCAGGCCCACCGTCACCAGTAGCGGCACCATCAGCCACCTGCGCAGCGTCGGTCCGTCACCCGCGGCCAGCGCCTGCCGCCCGAACTCCGCCAGACACAGCAACCCCGACAGCGCCAGAACACAGCCGAAGATTGCCATCCACGAGGGGTCGGCCAGGCTCACCTGCACGAGCGTCGTCCACTGGTGTACCCCCAGCAGCATGCCGAAGGCGCCCAACCAGCCCCAGGCCAGCCGCATATCCGAGGCGCCCCTCACGGACAGGCAGAGCACGGCCAGCGTCACCAGCCCCAGGCCGTGCATCATCTGGATGTAGTCCATCTGCGCCTGGAGGAATGCGTTCATCCTGCAACTGCCCCCGCGGGTTTGTCGAACCGAGCAACGGTGAAAGCCACGTGGCCTGTCCGCGCGTCGACTACACTTATCGGCACCACCTGCCTCCGACTGCAGCTTCATCCCGCGGTACCCCCAGTCCCCATCTGTCCACGCCGACCGGCGCTGTTTCGCTGTAGGGAGAGTAATAGTCGGATGCGGTCAATTGCAGCGAAAACCCGTCTTCCGGACCACATTTCCATGGCTACAGGCCGGCCTCGGGAGACCGAACCGGAAGAACCGTTGCCCGGCTCGGTCTTGGGGCCGCGCTCCGAGCCGCCGAGATGGGCTCCCTCGTGGAGGTAGGCCGTACAGGTGCCGCACCGCTCCGCGCCGAATGCTCTCACAATGTCGCAGTCGGGAGTGACAAAGGGAGCCGTGGCGATGAAGGTCATCGAGGTCTGTGGCAGTCCGCTTGAGATCGGCCGCAGCACGGGCGAGGCGCTGGGCGAGGAGATTCGCGCCCATCTCGACCTGTTCCCACCCGTCGGGGGTGCGGTGTGGGAGCGCCGCCGTCCCGCGCTGCTGGCGGCACTCGGAAAGCACCTGCCGGAGGTACTGGAAGAGATCACCGGCATGGCGCAGGGCGCCAGTCTGCCTCTGGACGCCCTGTTGCAGCTCAATCTGCCCATGTACTCCGAGGAGTTGGACCCGCGGGATGGTGGCTGCACCAACATCGCCTTTTCCGCCGGTCCCGACGGACCGGTGTGGGGCAAGAACAACGACGGCGGCCCCCCGGGGAACCGGCGGCCGGCCTGCGGGCGCATCATCCGCAGAGATGGAGCCATCCCCGCGATCAACTTCACCTTTGCCGGCTGGGTTTCGACGATCGATGGCATGAACGCCGAGGGTCTGGCACTGGGGCACTCGTCGGTGGGCAGCGTGTTTCAGCAAAGCGACCACCACCCTCCGGTACTCCTGTGGGCCTACGAGGGGCTGCTGTTTTGCCGTACGGCCGAGGACTTCGCCCGTCACATGGCCTCGGTCCCTACGGGTGGCAAGGGTTTTGCCATCTTGTGTGTTGATGCCTCGGGAGCCATGCTGTCGGTGGAGGAGGCCTGCCCGCTCACTCAGGTTCGGCGGCCCGCCCGGGGCGCCCGGCACGCCAACTGCGTGAACTGCTATCAGTTGCCCGTCCTGGCCAACGCGGATCGTCGAGACCCCTCGGGCAAGGCCAATGCCCTGCGGCGTCAGGCCTTCATAGAGAGCTATCTGGATGCCGAGATGGTACTGGACGCGGCGGTCATGCAGAGGCTCTTGCGCCATCACGGTGACCCGTCGATATGCCGTCACGGTGGCGAGGAGGTGAGCCACACGGAGTACTCCATGATCGGTCTTCCGGGCCAGGGACGGCTCTTGCTGGCCGACGGCTACCCCTGTGGCGCCGAGTACAAGGAGTTTGGACTGTAGGCGTCGCGGAGGGTGGCGAAGGTAGGGAAGAGGCAACGGCGGGCGGGGCGCGACGCCTGCGGGCACGCAGGAGAAGGCCCACGCGCGTCCAAGGGCAGCGGGCCCGCCGCGATAACGATGGGAGAGACGCGTGAGGGGCACAAGACACGTCACGTGCTCCGGGAGATGTCGGGCTCCGCGGTGCTCTGCAGTTCTGCGCCTCTATGGTTGGCCGTTGTTTTGTCGGGGGCCGATGGCCTGGACATCTGTCGTGCGATGGGGTATACTCTGTCTCGTAGAAGCTGGATCAAGTGGCGCAGATGCACGGAACCTACGATCAACTATAGTTGTTGCTTGTTGTCAATGAGCGACGATTTCCTCGCGAAAGGGTGGAACCGCCATGCCGAGTAGGGCGTTTGTAGGCGACGGCACAAGCGGCGAGTTCCTAGCACGAAACGCAGCTCTCATCGCAGACCCCGCGTGCCCTGACGCTCTCCTGGTCAGCGCTGCACAACACGGTGATGCCCAAGCGTTCGGCGTTCTGGTGGACCGCTACCATCGCAAAGTCTACGGAATCGTGTATCGCATGTGTGGCGGCGACGATGCCGAAGACCTGACGCAGGATATTTTCCTGCGGGCGCTACAGGCATTGCGGGGGTTCAAGTATCAGGGCGAGGCCAGCTTCCGTACGTGGCTCTACCGCATCGCGGTGAACGCCTGTATCAATGAGCTCAGGAAGCGCAAGAGGCGGCGGGACGTGGACGGGCCCTCACTGGATGAGCTGGT
>CAYRFY010000140.1:0-10822 GCA_964423635.1 uncultured Armatimonadia bacterium
GGCCTGGAAAGGTGCCCGGCAAACGGCGAACGGCTACGGCTCACGGCCAACGGCGGCGGGCCTGGAGACCCGCGGGCACGGTGGCTCTCGTCACTGCAACTGGACGGCCTGGAAAGGTGCCCGGCAAACGGCGAACGGCTACGGCTCACGGCCAACGGCGGCGGGCCTGGAGACCCGCGGGCACGGTGGCTCTCGTCACTGCAACTGGACGGCCTGGAAAGGTGCCCGGCAAACGGCGAACGGCTACGGCTCACGGCCAACGGCGACGGGCCTGGAGACCCGCCGGCGCGGTCGCTCTCAGCAGTGCGACTGGACGGCCTGGAGAGGTGCCCGGCGGACGGCTACGGCAAGCGGCGTCGTTTCCCCGCCGTTGTCGTCGCCGTGGCCAGTGCCGTCATCCTGTCCATCCGCCGTTATCCTGGCCATCCTGTTATCTTGTCGTTTCCCCGCCGCCGCCCCCCTACTTCCCCACCAGCCGCACCCAGTCCAGCTCGATCCTGTCCCCCGCGCGCCCCATGTCGAGCCTCACGACCTTCAGGGTCCCACTCCACTTGTCCTCCGGTTCTCGGGACACCTGGTACGTATGCCATTGCCCGTCGGGGACCAGCGGGAAGGTCATGCACTTGTCCGCCGTCATACCGGGCTCTGCCGTGGTGGTGTAGAAGAACTGACAGCTCGAGACGCCCTCGGGCACTCTCAGCCGCAGCGCCAGGCAGCGGAGGTCCTCGATCGGAACCCCGGCATCGTCGACGATGAGCTGTGGATCGTCGCCCGTGGCCTCGGTGGTCAAGACACCATCGATGACCTCGTAGGGCTTCACCTGATAGGCCACCCAGCCTTCCGTCGCTCCGTCCGCGAATTCCCAGCCACGAAGGATGGGCCCCTCCGGCAGCGGTTGATCGACCTGCCAGGTGACCTTCCGCAGTGACAGCGGCGGATCGGGGTACGGCTGCTTCTCCATCTCAACCGCCTGCCGCAGCTCCTCGCCGCGGAGCACGCTATAGGAGGCGATCGTCTCGGGCCCGGGCACGTAGTCGGTGTGCTCGGGCGGCGCGGGGGAGAACGCGGCCCTCACCGCATCCAGGAACGCGAACCCCCACTGCTTGTCGGGCTCGAGAAAGCTGCCCTCTCCCCACTCGTTCCAGGCCTCGATGATGGCCATGTTCAGTCGCCCGTCGATGTAGTTGAGGCTGGCCCTGCAGGACTGCTCGAACTTGTCCGGGGTCTTGTCGCGGATGACGGCCGCGTGCTCGCTGTGACGGGGCCGACTGTCCCAGTTGGTCCCGATCGGTAGCAGATAGGGCAATCCGGGCCTACTGGTGATGGATTTCCAGGTGGTCTCGTAGTGCCTGACAGACTCCTCATAGGGGATGCTGTACCCGCCGCGCCACTCGTACTTGGAGTCGAAGTCCGTGCCGTAATAGCCGTAGCCGGTGAAAGCGTCGAACCCGGCCTCCCCGTTCCTGCCGCTCTGGCCCATGGCGATGAGGTAGACATCCTTCAGGCCCCTGGCGTGCAGGGCCCGGTTCATCGCCTCGATTGCCTCACGGAACCCCTCCGGGCCGCCGTTGGCCGTGATGACCCGCGCCGTGTCCCAGATCACCAGTACCGGACGGCCGTCCACGGTGAGGTAGTTAGGGCGGCTGAAGTACTTGTCGGCCATGTACTGGATCATCTCCACCAGTGCGGGGGCCTGGAAGTCCTCGTCTGTCGGGGCGCCGCCGGGACGGTCCCTCCAATCCAGCCCGTGGTTGCACCAGTGGATGCAAAACTGCATCATCTCACAATAGCGGGACTTGAGGAATCCGTCCTCCAGTGTGCGCAGCAGGCGATGCTCCCCGGCGTTCCAGTACCAGTCGAAACAGAAGAACGAGACCCCGTGCTCCAGCGCCCACTTGATGTGCCAGTCATTGACCTCGGGCAGGGAGTCGTCGTAGAAGCCCAGGAGCGGGCGGGGAGCCGGCTTTCTTGCCACCGCGCGCCACTCGCTGTCCTCGTCATGGGTGCGGTAGGGATAGTCGCCCTTGCCGGCATCGCGGTACCAGCCCGGGAAGATGTAGACGCCGAGGGTGACGTCCGTCTGCACCGGCTGCGGCACAGGGACGCCTTCGCCCTCCCAGATAGCGGGTTCGGCGCACAGGGCGCCCGGCACCAGTGAGGTCAGGACCGGAAGCGCGGCGGCCCGGAGGATGGTGGCCAGTCGGATCGAACACGAACCCATGGCGTCACTCTTTCTCCGCGGTGAGCCGCGGCCGTCTGGGTCAGCGACAGGCGAGGTGAGGTTCGCCGAGCCGGACGAGTTGCCCTGCCCTCGTGCCACCTCGGCCCGCAAGAACACGAGCACGCGGCTGACCATGCCGGCCGCGTGCTCGTGTCGCCCTGTCTATCTTCTTCGGCCGGAGCACTAAGGAACCCGGAAGGTGATCTGCCCGCAGCTTCCCTTCTTGTCGGTGGTGACGGTCTGCACGTACGTCTTGCCGTCGTAGGTGACCTTCACCGTGTAGGTCGTCTTGGGGTCCAGTGGCTTCAGGACCGTCTTGCCCTTGGCGTCCGTGGAGCCCTCGCAGACAACCTCGTCACCGCCCGGCGGGTCGGGCTTGGGCACGGTCGCCTGTACCAGGACACCGGAGCGTGGGGTGTCGAGGCCGTCCTTACTCACGACCCTCACCGACATCTGTCCCGGCTTGGCAAGGGCCTGACCGCATGTGGCCACCAGGCCCGCCATCACCATCAGAATAACCAGCGCGTGCCACCGTTTCATCTGACAGCCCCCTTCCTCCTCTTCGCACCTTGGCAGAGGACACCCGCAGCGGGCATCACCTTCTTACTACAGTTCGCCGTCAATGTGCACTATCATTCTTTCCTCGCGGCTTTTCTTGTTCCAGTGCCGCGCCCCTTGGTGTGGGCCCTCGCCCGGTGGCCCCGGGGCTGCAGGGCAAGCCATGGGCAGCGGCGAAGTAGCTGCAGACCGCGCTCCGCGGGCAGGGCGCAGGGGCGGCCGGCGATCGCAGGGGGCCGGACGCATTCGCGGCGTAGCCCGGCGAGAATCACCTCGGGAGGCACCTGATGTCTGAACTCAAATGGTGGCAAAGGCCGGTACGCATGATGCGCCGGGACTATGTGACCGATCTCCAGCGTGTCTGCGACAAGGACCTGGACGAGTTGGCCCGCTCCTTCGCACAGGACTGGCACATCAACTGCGAGTGGGTGATCGGGACGCTGGGCACGGCACCCGGCCTGGGCTGGCAGGTGACCTTCGCCACCGACAAGTTCCGCAAGTTCGACGCACTCGGCGACTTCGACCTCATCCGCGAGTACCTCCCCTACGCGCGCAAACACGGTATCCACCCCCTGGCCTACCTGAACATGCACTGGTACTCTTACGACTTCGCCGCGGAGCACCCGGGCTGGGAGCAGCTCCTGGCCGACGGCACTCCCTACGGCCGCGCGCACCCGCTGTACGGCTCGGGGACGACGATGTGCGTCAATAGCCCCTGGCGCGACTGGGCCTTCGAGTTGGTGCGCGAGACCATGCGTACCGGCCTGGACGGCTGCTTCCTCGACGGCCCGGTAGTGTTCTCCGGCGCCTGCTATTGCGAGGCCTGCCGGGCCCGGTTCCGCAAGCAGTACGGTGCGGACATCCCCGAGGTGGAGGACTGGGCCGATCCGCGCTGGAAACAGTTCATCGTCTTCCGCGAGGATTCCATGGCCCGGTTCCTCTCGGAGGCTCGGGACGCCATGCTGCAGGTCAACCCCGAGGGCGTGATCTTTCTCAACGGCGGGAGCTGGCACGGCGGCGCCTGGCGTGTGGCCCGGGACATCGAGAAGGTCGGTCCCTTCGAGCACTTCAACGGGGCCGAGGCCTTCTTCCATCCCGGTCCGCGGAAGCACATCCTCTACTTCTGGGCAACCGCGGCCAAGCACCTGACTGCCGCGGGCAAGCCGGCCGTGGTGTTCTCCCACCATACCCTGGGCGCCTGGCACTATCTCCCCCTGCCTCCTGTGGAGGCCAAGCTCGCCGCGGCCCAGGCGGTGGCCTGCGGCGCCAACCCCTGGCTGGCCATCTTCGACTATGCCATGGACAACGCCGCCGAAGAGGCCCTGGCGCCGATCCGGGAGATCAACGGCTTCCTTGAGCAGATCGAGCCGTACTGCACGGCGGCCAAATCCGGCGCCGACATCGCCCTCCTGTACTCCAGCCAGAGCGCCAAGTTCTATGTCTCCGAGGTGGACGACCTGTTCACCGAGACCGCCGGCGCGCAGGAGCGAGACCTGGGCGTCTCGGCCGGCAGTGGCAAGAGAGTCGCCGATCTCAACCGGCGCAAGTCGCTCTGCGACCAGTGGCAGGGCAATACCTACCTGGGCTGGTTTGAGGCCCTCACCCGCGAACACATCCCCTTCGATGTGGTGCTGGACAGCGGCCTGACCGACGAGTCCCTCTCCCACTACCGTCTGCTGATCCTGACCAACGCTTCCTGCCTGAGCGAGGAGCAACTCGCGGCCGTGGTGCGCTTCGCGCGCAGCGGCGGCAGTGTGATCGCGAGTTTCGAGGCCGGGCAATATGACGAGATGGGCGACCGGCGAACCTACAACCCGCTCTGGCCGCTGCTGGGGGTTGAGGCCATCGAGGGCGCCTTCGCCCCGGCAACCGTGGAGGAGTACATCCGGCTCGAGGGCGACCATCCGGCCGCGGGCTTCCGGGATGGACGCTGGATCCCCCGTCCGGTGCAGTGTCTCAAGGTCCGCGCGGCCGATGCCGCCGTCCCCGCCCGCGTTTTGAACCCCATCGGACGCGTGTACAGGGCGCCTCAGGGCGTGTCGGACTACCCGGCAATGCTGTGCCGGGAAGTGGGCTCCGGCCGCACCGTCTACATCCCGGCGCTGGTGGGGGCCATGTACGCCGACTACCAGATACAGGACCACCAGCGCTGGATGACCTCCGCGGCACGGTGGGCCCACGGCGGCGAATTGCCTCTGACGGCCCGCGCTCCCGGCTCCGTGCAGATCGAGCTATGGCGACAGCCCGGCCGGCGCATCGTCCATCTGCTCAACGCCACCGGCGACGGCGTGCGCCCCATCGCCGAGACGGTGCCGGTGCACGACATCGAGATCAGGCTCCCCGGTCCGCCACCGACTCAGGTGACCTTGGCCTCGGGCGCCGCTGTGCGCTGGTCCCGCGAAGGCGAGCACACAGTCATCCACGTGGACAGGCTGGAGTTCTACGACCTGGTGGTTTTGGAGGAGTGAGTGGCGTGCCGGAGACTGTCGGTCTCATCGGTCTGGGCCTGGTGGGCAAGGCACTCGTGCGTCGCCTCACGGCGGCCGGGTACCCCGTGGTGGGCTGTGACGCAAACGCCGCAATGATGGATGAGGCCGCGCCCCTCGGGGTGACGGTCCGCCCCGACGCGCGGGCCGTGGCCGGAAGCTGCGGAACGCTGCTGCTCAGCCTCCCCGACTCGGACGTCGTCGGTCACGTCCTGTGGGAGCAGGGCGTGGCCCAGGCCCTGGCGCCGGGGACGATGGTCCTGGACACCACCACCGGACGGCCGTCGGACGCCGTGGACAACCACGCCCGGCTGGCGACCCTCGGGGTCGACTTTGCCGACGTCACCCTCTCGGGCTCCAGCGCCGAGATCGCGGCGGGAACGGCCACGGCGCTGGTGGGCGCTGAACGCACCGAGGCCCTCGACCAACTGGTGCGTTGCTTCGCCGCCTCCGTCTTCTACCTCACGACGCCCGGCGCCGGGTGCCTGGCCAAGCTGATAGTCAACCATGTGATGGGGCTCAACCGCGTGGCCCTGGCCGAAGGCCTCGCGCTGGGCCAAAGGGCCGGTCTGGATGGGACGCAGCTCCTGGACATCCTCCGCGACAGCGCGGCGTACTCCCGCGTCCTGGACATGAAGGGCGAGCGGATGGTGAGCGGCGACTTCACCCCCGCCTCGCGCATCGCCCAACATGCCAAAGACGTCGGACTCATCCTGCAGCTCGCACAGCAGCTCGGCGCGATTACCCCGCTGGAGCAGCTCCACTGCCAACTCCTGCAGCAGGCCATCGAGGCGGGCTGGGGCGAGCTGGACAACGCGGCGATCGTGAAGGCCTTTGAGGAGACAGGTGATAGGAAACAGGAAACAGGTGATAGGTGCTAGGAACGGCGACGGCGGGAACGGCAGCTATCCGCCGCGACGGAGGGCCGAATGTGCCGTCGTGGCCCAGCCGTCGCCCTATAGGCCCGCTGAGCAGTCGCTCCCAACCAGGCCGGTACCATTATCTGCAGCGAGGGGGATGTCTGATGATGCCAGGACCGAGGCCGCCGGCTGTGCTCGCCGTCATTGCCCTGCTCGTGTCTGTGACTGTGACTGCCATCGCGCAAGACGCGCAGACGCTCGCTCCGATGTGGGAGACCGCTGCCGCCGTCATTTTCCCCCTGGACGACCTGCTGGATGAGGGGAGGATGCCGGTCTCGGTGAAGGCCGCCGGCGAGGTGTCGCTGCGGATGATCGACCTGGCCACCGGCAAGGCACTGTGGCAGGTGCAGGCCCCGGGCAAGGTGGAGGGCACCAACCACGTGGACGGCGTGCTCGTGGTAGGCTACGCCGACCGTCTGGTGGCCCATAGGGTCACCGACGGGGAGGTGCTCTGGCAGCAGGAGCTCGAAGGCCGGCTCGAGCGGGGCACGGGCCTGCCGCCCGAGTTCGCTCAGAGCCAGTGGTTCCAGGATGTGCGCACGGGCCCTCAGGGCACAGGTGGCACGATCCTCAGCCACGCGGGGCATGTCTACTGCTCCATCCGGGGGACCATCTACTGTCTGGACCCTGCGAGCGGGGGCATCATCTGGCAGACCAAGGCCGGCTTCTCCATCTACCACCCGCTGGTGGGAATGGCCAACCTCGTGGTCATCGCCACGGCACGGGGCATTGTCGCCCTGGATTGTGAGAGCGGGCAGCCGGTCTGGAACAGCGCTCTTTCCATGGCCGCTCCTGTGCTTTGCGAGGGCGAGGACCTGTACGCCGGGAACACCCGGGGTCTGTGCCAACTGGATACGGGTACGGGAGAGACACGCTGGCAAGCTGCAGTCCGGGTCACACCGGGGCTCAAGCTCCAGTTCACCGAGAGCCGCATCGTGGTCTCGGGCAACAAGTCCGTAGCCGTCGTCGACCGGGCGAATGGCCAGATTCTTGGCCAGGCACAGACCTTCTGCAATCCGGCGCTGGCTGGCGACCTACTGCTGTACGCACCCCAGCAGGCCCAGCGCATTGACTGCATCACCGTCGCCGAGATGGCCGCGGCCTGGCAGTCTCCGTGCAAATGTCCCAACCCGGACAAGATCCTCGTCGGGGGCGGCGTGGCCGTGGTGCTCTCGCCGCTCCGGCTGTGCGCGTACAGCGTGCAGGATGGAGCGCTGCTGTGGGAGCTGGCGGCGCCCGCGGGGAGGCTATTCCGAACCGAGGCGCGCGCCATCGACGATTCCCTGGTGTTCACCCACGAGGGCAACTCCCTGGCGGGCCTCGATCTGAACTCGGGCGCGGAAACCGTACAGGTCGCGGGCGAGTTCTTCAATGTGGATTGGATGCGCGCACTCGATGGCTGCCTGCTGGTACATTCCGGCCGCGAAGACGGGTCCCTGGGCGCGATCCGGTACCGCCCGGCAACCGCCGCGACCACGGAGGAGCAGCCCTTGGAGGCCAGGAGCGGGGCACACGCCCTCGGACGGACGGGATAGCTGTGACCGCCGGACCCGACCCTTGCACCTGCCCACGGGGCGCCCGCACCACGGGCGCCCCTTCGCTCAGGAGGTTGCTGTGATACCGCGCTTGCCCGTCCGCCGTTGCTCGATGCTCACCGGACTTCTCATCGCGATCTGTGCCGGCCTACGGCCTTCACCGGCTCTGTGCCAGGAGCCCCGCGCCCTGGACACCCGCGGCGGCTGCGCGGTGGTGGAGAGCCGCCCCGTCTTCAGCACCCATCCGTTGACGGTGGAATGTCGCGTTCGCCTCGACAGCGCCCAGAGCTACAACATCATCATCGCCAATGAGACCAAGGGCTCCGCCACCCACTGGGAGCTGTTCACCACCCCCAATGACGGGCACTTCACCGCCTACATGCCCGGCCGCACCCCAGACCACGTGCGGTCCGCAGTGGGAATCGTCGATGGCAAGTGGCACTGGATCGCGATGGTGATGGAACAAGACCGGGTGCGGCTGTACGTGGACGGGGTGGAGAAAGCGGGCGTTGCCTCGGCCCCACCGACGCAGGCCGGGACACCGAGCCAATTGGCGATCGGGGCGCTGGTGGAGGGAGGCCTGCAGTGCGTGGGGCTCATCGACCAGGTGCGTCTATCGGCCTCCGCAAGGGCCATCACCTCCGCCCCGGAAGCACCTCTGGCGGCAGATGAGCAGACCGTCGGCCTGTGGGACTTCGACGCGCTGGAATTGGGAAAGTACCAGGACCTCTCCGCCGCCGGTAATGACGCCGTCTTCAAGGCCGATACGACCAGGGTCTACACCGACGGCATCGTGGTGCCCGGCGGCATGCCCACCGAGTATCAGCCCCTGCCGCCGCCGGAAGATGTGGCTCCGCTGCGGGCGACGCTGGCCAAGGTCGCCGCGGAGCTGGACCTTCACAGCATCGAGGCGGAGGCCGTCCGCGATGGCGTGCTGAGACAGTGGAGCCGGGACTTCACCTGGATGGACAAGGTAGAGTACCCACAGTCGCGGCCCTCGGGGGCCGACCCGGAGGCGGTGAAGGCTCAGGTCTATGACCGCCATGCACGGGTGTGGGAGGAGGACGGCGGCGCGGCGGGGACGGTACTGAGGCGGACGGAGGCGCTGGTAGATCACCTGAGGGAAGGCCGGCGGGCCGGAAAGCCCGCCCCACCGAACGGCTCGAAGCCCGCCCCACGACAGGCCGAGCCGGCGCAGGCCATCTCCGACCTCCGCACGCTCCGGGCCGCATACGACGCGGCGCGGCCGGCCGCCGACAGCGACCTGCACCGGGCCTACTATCTGGCGGCCTGCGCCATCCGGCGGCAGATCGCGCTGAGCAATCCGCTCCTGGACTTCGACGACCTGCTCTGTGTGGCCCGGGGAACCTTCGCCGGCTCGGTGCGGTCCAACCCGGCCAACCAGGACTATCAGGGCGGTCACTTCACCACCCAGTTCTTCGGCCACAACGCCCTCCCCGGCGGCGGGCTGTTCAGAGTCCGTGACATCAAGCGCGAGCCCCGGGTGGAGAGCATCATCGCCGGCTCGGTGGTGCAAAACGGACGGCTGAGTGGGCAGAAACTCGACCGCGGCGCCTTCGCCACTCCCGACCTGTCCTTCGACGGAAAGCAGATCGTCTTCGCCTGGACAGAGAGCTCCCAACACCGCTGGACGTACTCCCGGCATACCTGCTGGCACCTGTTCCGAGTGGATGTCGACGGCTCGAACCTCGTACAGCTCACCGACGGGCCGTTCAACGACTTCGATCCCTGCTTCCTGCCGGACGGCCGCATCGCCTTCGTCTCCGAACGCCGCGGCGGCTACATCCGCTGCTTCGCCGCCTATCTGAAGGTGCGCAACTACACGCTGTTTTCCATGAACGCCGAAGGCGGGGACATCCGGCCGCTCAGCTACTACGAGACCAGCGAGTGGAACCCCTCGGTGACCAATGAAGGGAAGCTGGCGTACACCCGCTGGGACTACACGGACCGCGAAAACTGCCTGGGCACCCGCATCTGGCTCAGCGGCCCCGACGGCACGGACCCCCGGGCCCCCCACGGCAACTATCCCCACCCCTACCACACCTTCGAGGACCATGACCCATGGAAGCTCCTCCCCGGAGGCCGCGAGATCGACAGCCGGATGGGCGCGCCGCTGGTGGAGATGGGCATCCGGGCCGTGCCCAACTCGCACCGGTACATCTGCACCGCCGCCCCGCACCACGGCGAGGCCTTCGGCTCTCTGTGCATGCTGGACATCCGGGTCCGTGACGACGGGCACATGTCCCAGGTGCGGCGCATCACTCCGCAGGAACCCTTCCCCGAGACAGAGCTGCCCGGCAGGCGCCATTACCGCTTCGGGACCCCCTGGCCGCTCTCCGAGGACTTCTACCTGTGCAATGAGTGGGAGAATCTGGTCCTGCTGGACCGCTTCGGGAACAAGGAGCTGCTCTGCGAGCTGCCGCTGGTGCCCTGCGTGCAGGACGAGAGACTCCGGCTGGTAGAGCCCATTCCTCTCCGGCCGCGATTCAGGCCACCGATCGTGACCTGGCGCGCCCGGACGGGAGAAAGCGCCGCCCAGCATCCGCCGGCCACCATCGCGGTGATGAATGTCTACGACTCCGACCTTCCCTTCCCGCCGGACACGAGGATCAAGTGGCTGCGGGTGACGCAGAACATCCTCAAGACAAACCACGCCATGGGCGAGCCGATGATCGGCTACGAGCGGGAGAACAGCCCGCGGATCCCTCTGGGGATCGTGCCCGTGGAAGAGGACGGAAGCGTGTATTTCAAGGCTCCGGTGGCCAAGGAGCTGATCTTCCAGGCCCTGGATGACAACTGCATGGCCGTGCAATCCATGCGCTCGGTGGCCTTCGTCCATCCCGGCGAGCAGCTTTCCTGCGTGGGCTGCCACGAGCCACAGGAACAGTCGCCCCGGCAGGTGCGGACGCCGATAGCGCTGCGACGGCCGCCCTCCGACCTGCAGCCGGAACTGGGGAAGATCGAGCCTGTCAGCTACTATCGCCAGATCAGGCCCATCTTCGAGCGCACCTGCCTGACCTGCCACCACAGGGTCGGCAAAGGGCCGCAGGACATGAGCTACGAGGCCCTCAACGATGCCGG
>CAYRFY010000140.1:10832-11372 GCA_964423635.1 uncultured Armatimonadia bacterium
CTTCTGGCACGCCGGAGCGATGTATGGCGACATGTGCTCCGCCTACAGCGGAGTGCACGGCGGCTCACGTACGATCCCCGGGCGCTTTGGGGCGCGGGCCTCGCTCATCGGTCAGACCCTCCTACGCGATGACCACCGCCGGGCAATACCCGAGTCAGAGAGACGGGCGGTGATTCTCTGGCTCGACTCCAACTCGCTCCGCCTGGGGGCCTACATCCGCGAGGAGGCCCAATTGCGCGGCGAGCTGGTGTGGCCCACACTGGACGTGGACCCTGAAAGCCCGCTGGGAGTGGAGGGCATCGGGAGGCCGCTGAGAGGCAGCTTCTGGCACGAGAATCTCTACGGCCCCCACGCCTTCTTGTGCTCCGAGCACACCCACGACCGCGTAGCCATCGTGGACGAGAACGGCCGCATCGCCTGGGAGTATCCCGTCGCCCATCCCCAGGACGCCTGGCTGCTTTCCAATGGAAACGTGCTGACCAGCCATACCCACGGTGTGCGCGAGGTGACGCCGGACAAGCAGATCGTCTGGGAGTACAA
>CAYRFY010000140.1:11382-14413 GCA_964423635.1 uncultured Armatimonadia bacterium
CAAGACGCAGCCCCCCAACGAAGTCCCCACCTGCCAGCCTCTGCCGGATGGCGGAGTGCTGATCGGCATCGTCGGGGAGTGTCGGTTGATCGAGGTGGATCGAGGCGGGGTTATCGTGCATGAGGTGAAGCTCGAGACCAGTGTCGAAGAGCCGCATGCGCAGTTCCGCATGTGCCGCAAGACCCCGCAGGGCACCTATCTGGTGCCCTTCACCGCCGAGGGCGCGGTGAGGGAATACGACCGCGAGGGCACCGTCATCCGCAGCTTCCCCGCGCGGCCCACTCCGGTCTGCGCGCTGCGCCTGGAGGACGGCCACACGCTCATCAGTGCGGGCGGGATGGTCACCGAATACGACGCCGGCCTGCGGCCGGTGTGGGAGCTTTGCTCCAACGACATCCCGGACATCAACATCGGCACTTTGGCCGGGCTGCAGCGTCTGCCCAATGGTAACACGGTGGTCTGTAACTGGAACACCAGGGACGCCGACGGTAAGGACGGGGCGCACATCTTTGAGGTGACGCCGGACAAGCGAGTGGTGTGGCAGGTGACCGGTGAGACGTTCGGGCAGGTGGCCCAGTGCCAGCTTCTGCGAAGCGACCTGAGGCCGCGGGAGGATGGGATCGTGAGGTAAGGGTCGTTGGCCGTGGGCCGTCAGGTCCGAAGGACCGCGCCGCGCCGCGCAGCGGCGGCACACAGCCAGGGGCGCCGGCCCCTGGAATATGCCCGGCCACCACGTTCCGCGCCCGAAGGCCGTTCCGCGCCACGCGCCGCGGCCATTCGCCGTAGCCCTCTCCTGAGCTGGCGTATCGCGAAGGAGAGGGAAAGCGGGTCCCGCGCGCGGGACCCGCAGGGAGCGGCGCCGTTGGCCGTTAGCGCTGCACCCGCTCACGCCGATGGCAGGCCTATTGCACCCCTGACGGGGCTGATAACGGCAACGGCTGGCGGGCCTGGAGACCCGCCGGCACGGTGGCTCTCACCACTGTGTGCCCACGGCCTGGAGGGTGCCCGGCGACCGACGACGGCAAACGACCATGGCGCGTGGTTCGTGGCGCGGCACAGGCCCCCCACCCACGGCACAGCGCCAGTTAGTCCGCCGTCAGCCCGGCCACCGTGTCCTCGTCCAGACGCTCGATCACCTGGCACAGCAACTCCAGCGTCTGCTCGTAGTCCTTGAGGTCGATGATGCCGGCGTGGGCGTGGATATGCCGCGTCGGGACGGCCAGGACGATGCTGGGGATGCCCCGGGAGATCAGGTGGATCCGGCCCCCGTCGGTGCCGCCGCCGGGCAGCAGGGAGAACTGGTAGGGAATCTCGCTCTCCTTGCAGACCTCGATCAGCAGGTCACGGAGACGCAACTGGGCGATCAGCGAGCCGTCCAGCAGGTAGATGGTGGGGCCGCCGCCAAGCTTCACCGCCGACTCGTCCTCGGTGATGCCCGGCACGTCCCCGGCGATGGCGGTCTCCAGCACGATGCACACGTCGGGCTGGACGGAGAAGCCGGCCGTCGCCGCTCCCCGCAGGCCCACCTCCTCCTGCACCGTGCCCATCCCGTAGAGCTCATTGGGCAGCGACCGGCCGTTGAGACGCTGCAGCGCGTGGACGAACAGCGCCACGCCGACTCTGTCGTCCCAGGCCTTGGCCAGCAGGCGCCCCTCCACCGCGAGCTTCGTGAAATCCCCCACGGGAACGATGGCGTCGCCGGGGCGGATGCCCAGGGCCTCGGCCTCCTCCTTGCTCGTAGCGCCCACATCGACGAACATGTCTTTGGCCTTGACGATCTCATTGCGCTTCTCGGCGGGGAGGATGTGGGGGGGCTTGGAGCCGATGACACCCAGGACAGGGCCCTGGTGGGTCTGGATCACCACTCGTTGCGCCAAAAGCACCTGGTCCCACCAGCCACCCAGGTTGAGGAACTTGACGAACCCCTCCTTGGTGACGATGTTGACCATGAAGCCGATCTCGTCCAGATGCCCCGCCAGACCTACCCGGGGGCCGGGACCCGAGGACTTCAACCGGCAGATGACGCTGCCCAGCTTGTCGGAGCTGATCTCGCAGCAGTCGGCCAATTCTGATTTCACGATCTTGGCGATGGGGCCTTCGAAGCCGGAGACGCCGTTTGCGTCGGTGAGAGTCTGCAGCAGGGGAAGTAGATCGGACATGCGGGGTCCTCCATGGCACGGATGGTGTGTTGGGATTGGCTCGGTCGGTGGACGACGGTGCCCGGCGGCCTACTGCACCGGGGTCGCCCAGGCGGTCTCGAAGTCTCTGCGGCCAACGCTCTTGACATGCCCGTCTCCGAACAGCATGTTCCAGCGCCGCGCGTTGTACCCGCTGCCGCCGTGCCACTTGCCGTGGCCGTCGAACAGCACGTTGGTCGCCACCGGGTCCGGCAAGAGCTCGGGCATCGTGCGCGAAAACGTGAGCTCTGTGCGCCACATGTAGCTGGTTCCGAAGGCCGCGTAGGATGAGGGGTGGGCGGCCAGAGGGAGGTCCGTGTCCTCCAGCACATCGTAGCCCCCATCCGAAGCGCACTCCCAGATCTGGCGGTTCTTAACGTACGGCTCCACCACTAGATGCAGCCAGTACATGGTGGGGATCAGCGCCTGCCACTCGGGGAAGCCATCCCAGATCACCGGGCAATAGTAGTCGGCCGGGTCAACGCCCCACGGGTAATAGCCGTCGTAGTCCGAGGCGTACATGGCCACGGCCATGCCCAGTTGCTTGAGGTTCGAGGCGCATGCGGCCGAGCGCCCCTTCTCCCTGGCTCTGGCGAAGACGGGAAAGAGAATGGCCGCCAGGACCGCGAGGATCCCGATCACCACAAGCAGCTCCACCAACGTGAACCCTGTCGTCCTGCGCCGCATGGAGACCTCCTCGCCCGTCGTCAGTGGCCGTTCCCCGCCGTTCCCACGGGTTGCACCCGTGGCTAGTGTGCATTGCCCCTTCGGGGCAGACGGCGACGGCACGGCACGCGGTCCCCTGCCTCTCCCACGGGTTGCACCCGTGGCTAGTGTGCATTGCCCCTTCGGGG
>CAYRFY010000141.1:0-11181 GCA_964423635.1 uncultured Armatimonadia bacterium
TTCCCGACGCGGGAATGGCGAAATGCGGCCTCAGGGTGTTCATGCATAATGTGAGCGGAAAGCCCGATCCCGCAGGGCGGGACGACGACAACGGCGAACGGCGGATACGGCGACGGTCCCGCAAGGCGGGAGCGACGGCGTCAACGGCGAACGGCGGGTACGGCGACGGTCCCGCAAGGCGGGAGCGACGGCAGTCAACGGCAACGACAGTCGACGGCTACGGCGACGAGGAGGGGGCCTTGTCGCTACACGTCAACGAGTGAGAATCAGGTAGTCGGTGGCGGCCGGCAGCTTCACCCTGGCTTTGTCGGGTGCCGCGAGAGCGGCCTGGGAAAGCAGCTTGTCCTCGCGGTCGAAGGCCCGGAGCTTCGTCCCCGGAGCAAGCTGCAGCGCCAGCTCAGTCGTCGGCCCGAGCACCAGGAGACGGCCCGCCAAATCGCCCTGGCGGTGCAAGACCACCGTGCCGTCGGTGGCAATCGGGCCGAAGTCGTGCCACTTGCCGCCGGCGTCGGCAAACAGGTAGGCCGGGCAGTCCACGTACCCGAGCCGCCGGCCCTCGCTCACGGTGCAGAACTCCTCGAGACCCAGGCCGCTTGCGGCCCACGAGAAACCATTGAGAGTCGTCTCCCCGGCGCCGAGGCGCACCACCCAGGGCCGGTCGGCATTGTAGTTGGCCGCCACCTGCAACCCGTTTTGGTACCGGACCAGCACCTGATTGCTGCCCAGCGCATCGTCTTCGATGGCCCGGCTCGCGTCGCGCAGCCGGCCTGACTGATGGTACAGCACCTCGGCCACCGGCTCCATCGTGTAGCGGGACTGGAGCTGCTGGATCAGATAGTAGTAGCGCGCGGCTTCGGTAACATCGCCGAAGGGCAGAAAACCAATGTGTCCGTAGGCGATGGTGGCGGTGAGGCCGCTCCAGATGCCGTCCGGGCCCCACCCGCAACCAGGCGTCATCGAAATGTCTGCCTCCAGAGGGTGTATCTTGCGCAGGTCGAAGTCCAGCAGGAGCTGGGGCTCGCCGCTGTAGATACCCGTCTGGGCGTAGTTGCCGTCCACAAGGCCGGCGGAGAACCAGTGGTGGCCGCCCTCGCTGTAGATCGGCCCACCGTAGGCTTTGTGCCCATCCATCAGCAGGGCGCCCCAGGCCCGGAAGTTGGTGGAGAACTTGCCCGCGCCCGTCGTCCCGGCCTGGAAGTCCACCTGCCCCCACGGCGGGTAGGCGGTGGCGCAGTCCCGGTAGGCGGTGTTGGTGCCGAACTTCGCCGCCACTCTCCGCGGGTAATCCAGGGCCATGTCCAGCGCTTTGGGCGGGCGCAGAGCGTAGGTCGGCGGCCAGACTCGCACCATCTCGCCGTGCGAATCCCGACCACAATTGCGCTCGTCCCAGGACTTGCCCAGCGGGTTGTAATCGGTGAAGTTCTCGTACAGGCCGATGTAGTAGCCCATGGCACGCATCGCGCCGCAGTAGGCGATGAGCCTGTCATCCCCCACCTCCGGCGCGGCCTCGGTGCACATGGTGTACTCCTGTCCCCCCTGCCCCACGTCCGCGCCATTGGTCCAGGCATCCTCATGGTGCGAGACCCTGACCTGCCGGATGCCCTTGCGGTGGAACTCGCGCCAGGTGGTGAGATAGCCATCAAAGCGGTTCGGAGCGGTGCCTCCGATATGGCAGTAGAGCCGGCTGCGGCTGACAGCCTTCTGGCTGGAAGGCGGATTGGGGATGTTGGGGAGCACTTCGTCAAACCGGGAGGAGACGTTGATGAAGAGTCTCTCTCCCATCGGGTTTCGGCTGCCGTCGGTGAGCGGCGTGTAGAGCGAGCCCCCGTTGAGGAAGGCCTTTCCGTTCTCGACCGCCGCTCGATGGCAGTAGAAGCTGGAGCTTTCGGTGTTGTACCAGTCCAGGAGAACGCTGCAGAAGGTGCCCTGGTCCAGCAGGATGCCGGGGCCGGAGTTGTAGATGTTCAGGTAGGGTACCCGGACCACCCGCGGCTGCAGGAGCCTGTCGGCCTTGCCCAGGGCGAGTGCGGCCACTTTCCCCACTTCGGACCGCCAGTCTACCACCAGGGACTTGCCCCGCGCCCGCAGGGTGATGGTGTACTGGACGCTGTCGCCCTCGGCGGAGGCGCGCCAGCAGGTGGTGACCTCATCGCCATCCATCTCCTGAGACAGCAGCGTGCGGGTAACTGCCGGGTCCTGCGGCCCCCGCTCCCGGCCGGCCAGGACCACGACGACGCCGGCCTCCGCACACGGGCCGAATGCCCTCCGCCCGGCCACCGCTACCGTCAGATCGGACAGGGTACCGGTCTGCGGCCGGTAGCGCCACCGCACCTGCTCGTCACCCGAGGCGGTGAAGACGAAGCTCTTGCCCAAAGCGGCCAGACGCACTGCCGCCGGCTGCGCCAGCGTGGGCAGGATGGTGTCGGGGGTGGTGGGAAACGGCAGGTTCGCCAGGCGTTCCCGGTGGAACTGAGGCAGGGGCATGTCGTCTTGGTGGAGCGCCACAGATTCGAGGTAGATCGTGCGCCAGTCCGGCTGAGTCCCGCCGCGGATCTCAATGGCCTCCAGCATCGCCGGTGGGTGTATTTGCCCGTCCACCGGTCCCCCGTAGCACAGATGACGGGGGTCGCCTCCGGGCGTGTCCCATAGCCGCTTGGTCAGCAGCCCGTAGAACTTGAAGTTCACGACACCCAAGTCGAGCCGGTGAGTCTGTCCGGCGGCGTCCCTGAGCCGCAGCCACACATTCACCGGCGGGGTGCCGGGGTCAGGTACCCAGGACCAGTTGTTCCCGTAGACCCAGGCACGGGCGGCGTTGAAGGAGGGGGGAGCGGGGATGGGCCGGGGCGGGACCAGCTCGACATGGCCCGACCCGTCGGAGGAGCGATAGCTGATCTTGGCCTGGTATATGAGGTCCTCGTGGCACGGCTCCTCCTCGGAGCGCACGACGATGGCCTCGGCGCCTCCGTACATGCCCACTCGCCAGCCGGTTACGTCGGAGAACTGCACCAGGGCCGGGTGAGCCCGGTGGCGGCCCACAAAGCCGCGCCAGATCGGGGTCACGTGAGCGGGTGCGGGCTCCACCGTGGCGTCGGCATAGCGCACCGGCAGGGGCTGCACATTGCTCACCTCCACGTCATCCACGGCGACCGTGTACGGCACGTGCTCTTCTCCGGCGCCGTCCTGCTGGGCCACGAACAGGACCCGCACAATGCGTTCTGTATCCAGACGACCGTTGACATCGGGCGCCCACTCCGCGTTCTCGGCGGTGCTCAGGGGCCCGAGCGTCACCTGATGCCATTGAGTGTTTGAGTAACTCTCGCCGGGGATGGCGAGAATCCAGTGCGAGTTCCCGCCGCCCTGACGGCCATTGCTTTCCTCGAGAATGACGCCACCGTGCGGGCGCCCGGCCAGGGCGTTGCCGCGGAGCCAGAAGCGGAGGCGGCTGTCGTGGCTCCAGCGCAGGTCGCTGACATCCGTCCCCCAGGTCTGACGCACCATGGGCCGGTCGCCCTGCGGCAGAAGCTCCACGGAGAGGCCGCGTTGCCCCGAATGGGCCGCATCGGCTGTGACCCGCACGCCGCTGTTGGGCCCGCCGTCCGGGATCCACAGGCGGCCGGTGGTGTCGAGGTCCGAGAGCATCATCCAGCTCTCAGCGGCACTTGCCGCGATGCCGGCGGCCAGCAGGATAGCGGCCAGGAGGAGCGCGTCGACGACAAGAGGGCGTCTCGCCTGTGGAGTCGAGCTCATGCTGGGGGTCTGCTCCCATCGGCCTGTAAGCGGCGGACAATGGTCTGGACAACCGCGCCGCGACTTGCCTGTCGCCAGTTCCCGTGGCTCTCGGCGCCGACCTCCCCTGCGTGATCTTCGCCGAGCGCGCGCACCGCAAGATGGGGGGAGATTGGGCTTCGCTGCGGGCTCGCGCCCGTGGCTATCGTTGTCCCGCCCGTGCGGGGCTCTACGGCAACGGCACAGCGCCCACCGCCAAGTTCCAGGCTCTCCGCTACACCGGCCGCCGTAGCCGTTAGCGCCGTTGACGCCGTTCGTTGTTGACCCGCGACTCGCCGACTCACGACCACCGTCCTGGAGGCCCGGCCGAGGAGTCGGTTCTGCCGTGAAGATGTCATCCTGGAGCGCCGGCGTCGCAAGCCCGGGCGTCGCAAGCTCGAGCTTGCGCCGCTTTGGCGAGGAATTCCGCTACATTCCGGGAGATTCTTCGAGCTGCTCCCCCCGTGAGCGGACGCTCAGAATGACTACTCGCGGCGAAGGCGGACTTCTCGGCCGGGCCCCTGGATGCACAGGCGGCAAGCATCTTGGCGCGAATCCGGGGACGGCGGGGAACCCCTCATGCGGGCAGGCTCCCGTCGCCCCCGGTCATCCCAACGGCTACTTCAATACACGCTGCAGACCGCCGGTCCAGGCGGCCTTGAGCTCCTCCAGTGGACAGGACAGCGACTGAGGCCCGGCGTCGATGCGCAGCGCCGGCGTATCCGAGACGGTACCGATGTTCGCCAGTTCCAGACCATAGCCGCCGAACAACGCCTCCAACTCCTGCTCCTTGCCCTCGACGGCCTCGAGTACGAAGCCGCCGGACTCACTGAACAGTGCCTTGTCCGGCCGCAGGCCGTTCATCTGATCCGTCACGTCGATCCGCACGCCCAGTTGGCCCCCGGCAAAGCCGCCCATGCACATCTCGGCCACCGCCACGGCAAGCCCCCCGTCGGAGATGTCGGTGCAGGCACGCACCAGCCCCCGGTCGATGGCATCCGTGACGGCATAGATCATCTTCCGCTCCAGCTCCCAGTCAACCTGCGGGACATTCGCCCCCAACCCGAGCTCCAGCGCCTCATACAGGGCACTGCCGCCCAGCTCATCCTTGCGCGGCCCCACCATGTACAACGCGTCACCGGGCTGCTTGAGCTGCATCGTGACGGCTTTGGAGTAATCCGGCATGGTGCCGACGCAGGCGATGACGGCGGAGGGCGAGACGGCCTTGCCCGTCGCCGACTCGTTGTAGAGGCTGACATTGCCGGAGATGAACGGAACCGGCGTGTTCTCATACCCCTTGAGCCACAGGTTCCTGGCGGCATCCGACAGGCCGCGGACGCCGTCGCGGAACTGGGCGAAAGCCACCGGATTCTCGGGGTTGCCGTAGTTCAGGCAGTCCGTGAGCGCCTGCGGCACCGCGCCCACGGTGGCGACGTTGCGCATGGCCTCGGCCACGGCGTTCGCCGCCCCCCAGTAGCTGCTGATGTCGCCGTACGCCGGATTGCAGTCCACGGACAGGGCGCAGGCGGCGGTGCTGCCGGCCAGCGGGGCGCACACTCCGGCCCCCCCCTCACCCGGCCGGATCACCGCGTTGCCCTGCACCTCGCTGTCGTAGGCCCGGTAGATGTACGCCCGGGAGCACACATTCGGCGCCGCAAGGACCTTCAGGAGGGCCTCGCGCAGGTCGGGCAGCGGGTACTCCGGTTCCCGACCGCTGAACTCGACCGTCCCCTCTTCCCTGGCGTAGGCGATGCCCCCGGTGACCTGCTCGATAGGGGCATTGCAGACGATGGTGCCGCCCTGTTTGATGGTGTAGACCTTCTCCTGCAGAACCCGGCCGATCACACTGGCCCGAGCGCCCTCGTACACATTGGGCAGGTCCCAATCCTCATTGAAGATCGCCAGGACCTCCTGGGCGAAGCTCTCGGGCACGGCGAACAGGAACCGCTCCTGGGTCTCGGCGCACATGATGACCTCGGGCAGGAGGTTCGCCAGCGCCACGGGAACGGCATCCAGATCGATCTCGACGCCGAAACCACCGGCCGCGCAGATCTCGGAAGAGCCGCAGGCCAGGCCGCCGCCACCGATATCCTTAATCCCGATGGTGATCTTCTTCTCCTTGGCCCGGTCCCGCACGGCCTCATTGGCCTTGCGCATCGTCAGCACGTTCTCCAGGAAGGGGTCCGGCACCTGAACGGCCCCGCGGTCCTCGTGCTGCTCCTCCTCGTCCAGGATCTTCGAGGCGAAGGCGCTGCCGCCGAAACCCGAATCGTCCGTAGGCTTGCCGGCGAGGATGATCACGTACTGCTCCTGTGCGGCATCCGCCGGAACGCAGGAGTGGATGATGTCCTCCTCGGCGACGAGGCCGAGGGCGACCACATTCACCAGGCAGTTGTCATCGAAGGACTGCCGGAAGTACACGTCCCCGGCCAGGCAGGGCACCCCCAGAGCGTTCCCGTACTGCCAGATCCCCTCCACGACGCCGTCCACAATCCACTTGGTACGGTCCGCATTGGGGCCGGCGGGGTCCCCGAAGCGGAGCGGGTCGGCGGTGCCGATGACCCGGGCGCCCATGCAGTCCACGTCTCGGACGATGCCGCCGATGCCCGTGGCGGCGCCCTCATTGGGCAGTACCTGCGAGGGGTGGTTGTGGCTCTCGTGGGCCATGACGATCCCGTAGCGCTTGCCGTCATGCTCCGTGAGCAGGACGATCCCGGCGTCCTCCTCGGGTCCGAGGATGACGTTGGGGCCCTCGATGGGCAGGAACTGCTTGAGCGTCGCGCGACTGCTCTTGTAAGAGCAGTGCTCCGACCACTCGGCGCTGAACACATGCATTTCGGTGTAGGTGGGGTCCCGGCCGAGGAAGTCGGCGATCTTGCGGGCTTCATCGACACTCAGGCCGATACCGGCCTCGCCCATGAGCGCGGCAAGTTGCTCTTCGTCCACTGAGGAGACGGGAACACGACGGTCGTCAAGCTTCATCATCAGCCATCCTTTGGGTTGCTGCTGCCCTGCACAGTGCCACTGCTTGGGTGCATCCGGGGATACCAGAGCATAATAGCAGGGAAGGGAGGGCGACGGCAAGCGGAAGGGCGGAGAGACGGCACTTGACGGCTGAGGGGTAGTCCGGCGACGCGACGCCGGGCCGAAGGGCGGTGCTAGCTGTTGCCGTTGGCCGAGCACTCTCCAGGCCTTGGGCAACACAGCCCGGAAAACCACCGTGCCCGCGGGGCTCCAGAGCCTGTCGGCTAAGTCAATTGGGCCGCCTACGTGCCTCGTTGCCATAGCTCGGAACGCGTAGGATGAGTGTCGTCATGGTCTCCCAAACGTGTTACCGCCGCATTGATGACGCGCTTATCCACGGGACGTCACTCGCCCGCGCGTGTCCGAGGGTCCGAAGGGACTTTGTCGACAGGCTCTCCAGGCCCGCAGCCGTTGGCCGTTCGCCGTAGCCCTCTCCTGAGCGGTGTTTGCGAAAAAGAGGGAAAGCGGGTCCCGCTCGCGGGTCCCGCAGGGAGCGGCGCCGTTAGCCGTTCGCCGTAGCCGCCGTTCGTCGGTGGTGTTGGAGACCCCCTCGGCGCGGTACAGGCCCGCGCCCTACAAAGCGGCGGCTCCGAGCCGTAGACCGTGCCGTTCACCGCCCCCCATAGCCCTACAAGGGGTTACAGACCGAGCGCCTATTCCGTAATCAGGTGGGGCGCGAAGGGCTCCAGGTAGTCTCTCCACACGCGGTTCTTGAGTGCCGAGCGGAAGGTGGCATAGCCCAGGTACGGAATGAACCGTGGGCGCTTCGGCACCGACAGCAATCCCATCCCCGCCTCCTGCGGCGTGCGGTTGCCCTTCTTATTGTTGCACTCCGTGCAGCAGGCCACCAGGTTCTCCCAGGTATGCCCTCCCATGCGATGTCTGGGGATCACATGGTCGAGAGTCATGTTCTTGCCGCGCTGCCCGCAGTACTGGCAGCGATAGCCGTCTCGCGCCATGATCGCGGACCGCGAGATGCGGACCTCCGGCATTGGGCGGCGCACATGGTAGCTCAGGCGCACCACCATGGGGATGCGGAACTCCTTGTCCGCGGAGCGAATGAAGCGCCCGTCCGTCTCGATGGCTACGGCCTTCCCCAGGTACATCAGGGCGATGGCCCGCTGCCAGGAAGTGACGTTCAGCGGCTCATAGTTTTGGTTCAGCACTAGAACACGGCCGTCGTTGTCCATAGGGGTTCCGCAATCTCCGCTGGTAGAAGAAGGCCCCGCCGATGGGAAATCCATGGCGGGGCCTCTGAGTCTACATATGCGCACACGGGCGCATAGGCTGGGCTGGAAACACGAAGCCCACGGTGAGGTGCCGGCCCTCGCGGGCCACCGCAGCCCGGGCACGAGCGGCGTGGGTCTGTACGGCCAGTAGACGCCCCTGAGTCACCACCAACATCGCGACCACCTTCGGCGATACTAACTTCTACATAGCTGCACAACGTGGGCAATAATAGCAAAACAGCAGCAGCCACGTCAAGCAGTTCGAGGCCAAACGATGGCGGCCGAACCGGGGCCGGCTGCCGCACTGCCGACTACCACTCCAGCGGGCCGAAGCTGGGCTCAATGCCGGGGCCGTCGTCTTCGTAGCTCAGAGGGAACTCCACGGTGGCGCCGCCCTCGCGGCTCGACCTGTAGATCGCCTTGATGACCTCAACGGCCCGGCGAGCCTCGGAGCCCGGGACCTCGGGATCACGGTCGTTCTGAATCGCCTCCACCATGTCTGCCACGTGGGCTGTATGGCCGGTGGCCGTCAGGCCCGCGGTGGGGTCGGAAGCGGTGCCGCGGTCGCCCTCACCCTGCACCTCGGCGCCCTCCTCACCCTTGACGTCCCAGACGCTGATCTTGTCGCCCTTGAGCTTGATCGTCCCGGTGTCGCCGCTGATCTCGATGTCGCAGCCGTAGCCGGGGGTCACGGAGGTGGTGCCCTCGATCACGCCCACGGCGCCGTTGGCGAACTCGAGGATGGCCACCGCGGTATCTTCCACGGCGATATTGCGCACCAGCCGTCGGGCGTAAGCGCTGAGGCGCTTGACGTCACCCATCAGGTACAAGAGCAGGTCGATGCCGTGTACGCCCTGATTCATCAGGGCGCCGCCGCCGTCCAGCTCCCAGGTGGCGCGCCATGCCCCACTGGCGTAGTAATCGTGGCTGCGGAAGTACTTCTGATAGCAGTCGCCCAGCACCAGCTTGCCCAGCTTGCCGGAGCGCACGGCCTCGCGCACCTTCTTCGATTGCGGGTAGGTCCGCCTCTGGAACACGCCGGACAGCTTGACATTGTTGGCCTTCGCGGCGTCGATCATCGCGTCGATCTTCTGGAGCGCGATGTCCATGGGCTTTTCGCACAGCACATGCTTGCCGGCCTCCATGGCGGCGATGGCATGCTCGGCATGCAGCCCGCTGGGGGTGCAAACGCAGACGGCTTGGATATCATCCTGCTTGAGCATGTCCTCGAGGCTGCGATAGGCCCTGATGCCGCCGGACTTCTCGGCGAACTCCTTGGCCTTGGGCTCCACGATGTCGCAGCATGCGACGAGCCGGGCACCCGGTGCGCCCGCGATGGCATCTCTGTGAGTGGGGGCGATCACCCCACAGCCGATGATACCGAATCCGATCTCCGAACCTGCGCTCACACTCTTGTCACTGGCCATTACCGACGATCTCCCTTCAAACTGGCTGAGCACTGGGCTTATGTGGTCCGACCATTGCAGTCAAGTGTCATCCGGCTCGGGCGCCGATCGCGGCCGCGCCCCCGGTTATGTCGTACCTATTCCCCGCAGCACAGCCCCTCGAGAATCTGGGTCAGGCAGATGATGCCCTCGGCGGTGCCGTCGATGACGTCGGATGTCAGATCCTCGCCCATCGAGGCCTTCAGCCAACTGCCGTTGGCGAGCTGGCTCTGCGTCAGCCCGTCGGCGACGGCCGCCGCGATGCGCCGATAGTTCTGGTTCCCCGAACCGGCATACAGTATGGCCGCGGCCCAGCCGAAGAACCCGCTGGTCTCGCTCTGGTATCGGTCGGCGCCGCAACCGTCCAGGAAATTCACCAGCTTCTGCGCGGTCTCCAGGTACTCGCCGTTGCCCGTGGCCTCGGAGAGCTTGGCCAGGAAGCCGGCGGCCAGGGCCGGGACATGGTAGGCCTGCCCCGGCTTGCCGACGATCAGCACGCTCTGGAGCGCCTCCTCGTCCTGAATCTCGGTGACAAGGTCCTTGCCCTTGGTCCGTGTGTACAGCCTCGCCGATCCGGCGGGCTGCCGATCCCACAGGCTCTTGAGATAGTCGCCGGCCTGCTGTGCCTCGTCCAGCCGGCCGCAGTACAGCAGGGCCAGACCACAGGTGGCGGTGGACAGCATGTCCTGCTCGCCGTCGATGGAAGCCGCCGGTCCGGCGGTAAAGAAGCCGCCCGACTCCGGGTGCTGCAGGCTGCCGATGAAGTCCACGGTCCTCAGCGAGAGGCCGAACTGCCCCAGACGCTGGGCACCGGCGGTGATCCAGGCATTGGATACGAGATAGTAGTGGGTGTGCAAAGGCGAGCGGGAGAAGTGTCCGACCAGGTCACCCTCCTCATCCATCACGTTCTCATGCAGATAGGCGCACAGCCGCGCTGCCCTGTCAAACTGACCCATCGTACAGAGGGCGAAGGGCACCTTGTAGACGGTGCCGACGCCGTGCTCCACCGGCTTGACCGAGCCGTCGTCACCCTGTTGGGAGAGCAGGAACTTGGTGGCCTGGATGATCGCCTGTCGGTAACTCTTGGTATCCATAGACTGGCACTGCCTTTCAACAGGTGTACAGAGCGTTGGTCCTGGCCGAACCTACCGCGTCGCCTTCTCTCCGCGCTGTTCCTGCAGCCTGCGAATGCGCTTGAGGCGTTCACGCTCCGTTGGTGAGAGATGGGCGTCCGAGTATTCCGGATTTGCCTGGTACCACCCCTGCTCTCGGAACTCCCGCTGCCATTTGGGATCGGAGAACTGCTTGCCCCTGCGGGCCTTGATCTCCCGGGCCTTGCGCTCCAGATCGTTGTCGGGCTTGACCGATGAAGCGGGCGGCCTGGGTCTTGCAGGCGCGGCGACTGTACCCCGGCCACGGCCGGACTGCGCGGCACGCGGGCTCCTGCGGGTGCGGGAGGGCCGGGAGGACCCGGAGGACTGGGTCCGGGCCGGCGCCGACCCGACAGCAGCCGTGGGCCGCTTCTCGCCATCACCACCACCGGCCTGTTCTCCGCCGCCGGCCTTCGGCGGCGAAGCCGCGGCCTCAGGAGCCTCCGGCTCGTCCGGTAAGGGTACGGCGTCTCCGACCGCCAGAGTCTCGTCCTCGCTGAAGTCCGTGATGTCTGTGTCCGTCGGCAGTTCGTTCTCCCCCGCGCCGGACAGGGCATTGCTGCCCGC
>CAYRFY010000141.1:11197-14394 GCA_964423635.1 uncultured Armatimonadia bacterium
GAAGGCGTCGTCCTCACTGACTACATCGTCGCCGGCGGCCGGTTCTTCCTGAGCAGAGGGAGTGACGACGGCGGAGCCGGAATCATCGAAGGCGGGATGGTCGGCAGGCGGCCGCACGCATCCCGACAGCCACAGCAGCGTGACCGCGATGAGCCCAAGAGCCCGAACTGCAGACATATCCCTCACCCCACGGGATGACAGCGAATCTCGCAAGCGGAAACGGGGACCGGCGGTCTGTGAATCGCTGGAGCCCTGTGGCAAACTAGAGTTGTTATTGTACCTCGCCGGCTCACTGCCTGCAAGGCATTCGCACAGCGCGGGGGAAGCGCACCTTCACACGGCCATCCAGCGCTGTTGAGTCTCACCGTAAGCCGGGGACCTTGTCCCGGCAGTCCCGGAGGTCCCCACACGGGAACCGGGGAACTGCCCTCCTGCCGGTCACCGGGTCGCGCCGCCGCATCGACCCTCGGCTTCACACACACCAACCGGAGACACCCATGCGTCTCGGCTCTCTGTTCCCATTCGATGGCTCGGACGACACCGTCGAGGACGTGGCAGACCTCGCCCGCCGCGGCTTCCAGTATTTCGAGCCCGACGCCTCCGTGCTCCGAGTGGACGAGGGCCCCACGGCCTACTTCGCCACACGACGCGTCCTGCGTCGCGCCGCCCTGGTGCCCGAAGTCATGGGGGGACTCGTGCCGGACCGACTCCCGGTACTGGGCGACGACGCCCGGTGGCAGGAGTTGGAGCGCCATCTGTCCGTCTTGCTGGAGCGCGCCCGGGAGGTGGGTGTGACCACGGTGGTCCTTGACTCGGTGGAGGCCCGCAGGGTTCCCGAGGGATACCCCCGGGACGAGGCCCTCCAGCAACTGCGCTACCTCCTGGGCCTGGCCGCCGACTACGCGGGCACCCTAACACTGGCCGTTCTTCCCCTGCCCCGTCACCCCTCTTCCCTGCTCAACTCTGTGGCGGAGACGGTGGAGATGATCATCGAGCTGGGGCGGCCAGAGGTGCGTCTGTGCCTGGAAGCCACGGACATCGAGCCCGGCGGCGAGCCGTGGGAGGAGGTGGCCGGCGCCATTGATCTGCTTGCCCACGTGCGCTGGTCTGATCCGAACCTACGCAACTCCCCCGCCATGCAGGAGAAGCTCGATGCCGTGGTGGAGGCCCTCTCCGGCGCTGGCTACGACGGCCGCTTCTCCCTGGCCCCCCGGCCGGGAGCTACACCCGCCGAGAGCGTCATCGAGCTGGACCGCCTCAGGGCGCTGGCCTCCGGAGGACGGTAGTGCAGCTTGCACAACCGTGCGCCCTCCCCCATGGTGCGCGGTCCCGCCCATGCTCGGCGTACCGTTGCACACCAAGAGCTCCGGCGCCACCGGCCTGAAGCCCACGAGAGCGGTCGCCCCGCTTCGCTGCGGCGACCGGCGCCGATTACCATGTGAACGTTCCCGCTCTATAGAGCGTAGAAAGAGGCGATGCTTGTCAAAGACGCCCGGCCAGGGTGCCGAACCGATGAGATGGGGCTCGGGGGGTGAAGCACGGCGGCTCCGGGAACCCGAGGGCATGGGTCGGCTCAGGCGATCCCGTCCGACGGGATCGCCGCCTGCCTGTGGCACCGACCCGAGGCGAATCTCCACCTGAGGCTCGTCGGTCTGAGTCGCAGCTTCGCTGGAATCTCGCCGCACACACAACATACGCACAGGGAGCGTGGAGCGGACATGAGAAGGATGTCGATGCTGCTTTGGGCGTGTTCCGTTGTGATTGGCGCGCTGGCCCAGGATGCACCTGCGGCAGATACCGTGGACCGCACGGACCCGCGGGCGGTGGTTCAGGCCTATGTCGATGCCTGCGCTGCCGGGGACACCCAGGCGGCCTTGGCCCTGCTCACAGCGGATGAGGACCTCAAGGCTTCTTTGACAGAACTCACCGGCGAGGCCGCGCGGGACGCCAGGCAGGCCATGGGCGTAGGGTTCGAGGCCATGCTAACGGAGATAGGCCTCACCCCAGCCATGGCAAAGCGCGATCTGCAGATCGTGGACGCCCAAGCCGCCGATGGGACGGCGACCGTCACAACGCGCGAGACCACGCCGCGCGAGAACCGCTTTGTCCTTGTGAAGGATGCCGAGGGGAAGTGGGGCATCGACTTCGAGGCCACGGCCAAGGCCACCACCGGGGCGGAGAGGTCGTACATCGTCTGGCAAAGCGAGATGCGTGCCCGGGCCCGGGCCCAACAGCCCGGAGGAGGCGGCGGGCCCCGCAGTCCCGACTACTGGCAACGACGCAACGCCCTGCAGACGCTCTCCAGTCGGCTCACCGAGATGGCCCAGGCGAATGGCAAGTTCCCCGCCGCAGAGACCTGGACCGACGACGTGATCGCCTATCATCTGGACTCGGCCGTCGTCGAGCCCCCCGAGGAATGGGGGGGCAAGTACGGGTTCGCGCTGAATGCCGGCATCGCCGGACAGCCGCTGCCCGACGACTGGCACCAGCGACAGTCCATGGTGATCCTGTATGAGACGCAGGAACCCGGCAGCAATCTCTGGGGGGACCCGGATGAGGCGATCGCCCGCTTGCCCGAGGACAGCGACGGGCTCGTCGTCGCCTTCGCCGATGGCAACGTCTCCCTCGTCCCGCCCGACATGACGGTGCAGGCCATGGTGCAAAGCTGGGAGTTGGGGGAGACCTGCCAGCGACGGGTCTCCGTGCTCTGCCGGGGGCTGCTTTCCTATGCCCGGGACCACGAGGGGATGCTTCCGGCTGCCGACGAGTGGTGTGACGCCATCGGCTTATACGTCAGGCCCGAGGATATGGGGCCCGAGGCCTTCGTCTGTCCCGGTGCCCTGGACCTTGACTACGGCTACGCCATCAACGCCGACCTCGCCGGCAAGGATATCAGGCAACTGCGGAACCACAGTCGGTACTGCCTGATCCTTCCAGCCGCAGAGGGCGTTCGCAACGAGGCGCGAAAGGTGCCGGAGAAAGTGGATATGGGGCGCCACACCCAGCGCTGGGGGGAGGGCGGCCTTGGTGTCACGGTGGGCCTGCTGAGTGGCTCGTCGACCACGCTGACGGAGGGGCAGATGTACCCCAGGCCGCCGGAGCAGTAGGCGCACCGCAGGGCGCGGGCCTGTACCGCGCCATGGCCTTCCTGTAGGGCGCGGGCCTGTACCGCGCCATGGCCTTCCTGTACGGCGCGG
>CAYRFY010000142.1:0-14163 GCA_964423635.1 uncultured Armatimonadia bacterium
CGAGGCCTCGGCGGCGTCCTGCTGCACCTCGAGGATCTGGTTGTCCACCGTGGCGGAGGCCACTTCCATCCGGGCCTGACTGCGGGCGAGCTGCTCGTCGATGCGCTCGGTCATGGCATCGAGTGTCTCCCCCTCATCTCCGACCTCGAAGCTCCCCATGATCGAGGCCATCTCACTTTCGACCTGAGCCCTCTTGGCCCGAGACACCTGACGCATGGCTTCCTGGATCTGCTGACGGATCTTGCGCTCGTAACCTGCACGCTTCTTCATCATGCCCTGGGAGTTCTCGCGGGCGCGGGTCAGCGTCTCCTGCAGCTCGGCCAGCTCGGTCTCCGCCTGCTGCAGTTGGGTGATGAGAGCCATGGCGGCGTCCTTGCGGGCGGGCCCGGCCTTCACCGCCGCCTCCACCTGCGGACGCAGATTCGCGACCTGCTGGGCCTTGCGGTCGTACTGCATCTGGAGCTGCTTTTCGTACTTGACGATCTCGGCCACCTGGCGATTCATCTCAGGGATCTTGGCCCGTAGGTCGTCCTGGAGCTGACGCAGGATCAACTCGGGGTCTTCCGCCCCACGGATCATCCAGCCGAACAGCGCTCGGAACACACGGGCTAACCGCTTCCACATGTTGGGCTTCTCCTTGACGTGTCTGGCAGACGGCCTGCAGGTGGTCTACAGCGCCTGGCAATCGCGCTCATGACCCCTGCCTTCGCCATCGGGTCGCGGGATTCCTGCCTGCCAATAGGCCTCGAGGCCATGACCTATGCGATGTGTCATTGGCGTCTCCTGCTGTCTCGAGGTACCGCCGTCCACGGCCTGCCACTGTCTGATATAGACCCGGCACGCCCTGTGCTTGAGGCCGTGTCACCAAAATCCCGCTGGGTGGGTGGTTTCGGTGGCCATCGCGCGTCTTGACGGGGCGTCTTTGGTCGCAGGAGAGTGGTGAGCGCCGGGCCCAGCAGGACTCCGTGGGCGTCAATGGGTGCCTGCCGGGAGGACAGGCTCCCAAAGGGGCGGGACGGAGGTCGGAAGAGCCAATGCTCCGCAGCCAGCCAGGCCGGGCGCGACACCGATCTGGGTCGCGCCCGGCCCTTGCCTCCGAGACCTCATCGTCCTTCACGCCACGCTGTCGTCGCCGGACCAGTCATCCTGGTCGCCACCGTGGCCCGGCACAGAGCTCGGGACGTAGCCGCCGGCGCCGGTATGGCGGCGGGTGAAGCGCCGGGTAACGAACCCGCACTCGCGATCGGTGCCGAAGCCGGTCATGATCGCGCCGCCGAGGCCAAACAGCGCCACGACGATACCCAGCAGACCGGCCGCAACGCCAACCACAGGCACCAGGGTGAGCAAGTCCAGCACCTGGAGCGCCAGCATCCCGACCATCGCCGTCCCCATGAGCGACCTGACCCGCCAGCGAAAAGTGTCCGACAGGCGCCGTCCCATGATGCTGCTGACGGCCACCGTGCCCATCACCAGCGCCAGTAGGAGAGCGATGACCAGTACCGGGATGAGCAAGACGCCCACGCAGGTAATACACAGCAGGACACAGACGGGGACGAAGAGCAGCACCGCCAGGAGCCCGTGGGCCACGGCTCGACCGGGGTTCTCGTGCGTGCGGCCCGCGATGGTGCGGGTGGCATTGGGTGCGATGAGCACCACGAGGACCACGATGACGATGGCCGCCAGCACTCCCCACAGCCAGGACATCAGACGCAACGCCTCGGTGTTGTGCACGGTGGCCGTCTTGCTGTACAGGATGCTCGGGGCGATACTGGGGAATGTGGGATTGGTGACGTCATTGACGGCACCGTCGACTCTGGCACCCCGAGCGCGAGTGACTCTGGCCCCGAAGGACGCCACGTTGCCCTTGACGTGGGCGCCGTCCTTGAGCTCGACGCCGCCGCCGTAGGAGGCCACGTCTCCGCTGACCTCACCGTCGATGGTGACCTTGCCGCCGAAAGCGGCCACATCGCCGTTCACATCGCCCTCGGCCACCACGTCGCCGCCGAAGGAGACCACATCACCGTCGCGGCGCTCGCCTCTGGGTATGACGACGGCTTCGGCGAAGCGCAGGATATCACCGGTTGCCACCCTGGCCGATGACAGCACGCCCTTGGCCTCGACCTGCCGGAGGCCCTTTTCGATCTTTGTCTGCATGAGTTCGACCAGATCGGCGGCGGAAGCCGTGATCGGCTGCGGCTTGCTCCCTCTTTCCCTGGAGACCTCCTGGGCGGCCTTGAGCATGAGGACTCGCCCATCCACCGAGCACTCCTTCCCGACCACCAGCCTCCCGTCGGCGAGGATGACGTCGCCCTCAACCTTGCCGCGCACGGTGACATCACCGCCCACCACCACAAGTTCGCCGCGGATGGTCTCGTCGGGGTTCAGGACAAAGGTCTCGTTCCTGCCGACGGTGACCATGCCGTCATAGTCTCGGGCCGCGGCCGAGTCGGAGAAGATGGCGATGAGCAAGTAGCCAGCGCATCCAAGCCACAGCACGCGGGATGCGGGGGAGTAGACAGCAACCGATCGGGTCATGTCAGACCTCCGTCTGTACACTGCGCCGCATCTGCGGGGCGCCGAGCGGCCGGGCTCCGCGGTTGAGGCTATGCAAGGTGCGGCCCAAAAGCCGGGCCTGCCGTGAAAATGCCATCCAGGAGCGCCGGCGTCGCACGCCCGGGCGGCTCAAGCCCGCCCTTGCGCCGCTTGTGCGAGGAATCTCGCTATGCCCCAGGAGATTCTTCGAGCTGCTCTTGCCGGGAGCGGACGCTCTCAGAATGGCGCTCTCGGCGAAGGCGGGCTGTTCGGCCGGGCTTCTAGAGGTGCGGCCGAAAACCTATTTCGGCGGGTCACGGACCCGCCGAGTCGGGCTGGAAAGCCCGACCTACGCGGCTGTGAACGGCTTTTCGGCCGGGCTTCTAGATCGCCATGAGCACCGGGCTCGGACTGGGTCTTCGGCGCCACGCCAGATAGCCCAGCCCGATAAGCACCAACAGCCCGGCGTTCAGAGCCAGCCCGTACAGCAAGGCCTTCCCCGCTCCGGAGCTCAGCGCTCCCACGACACCCAGGACGGTCTTGAGCGCCGCCCACTCCAGCAGCGCCGTGCCCGGCAGGCCGTGGGAAAGCAGACCTATCGCCCATAGCACGGCAACGGTGGCCAGGGCCCCGGCGATTCCCAGCCCGAAGGCACCCCAGACGATGTGAGTGGGCTCCCCGGCGCCCGGCGACTCCGGCAGGCCCTGCAGGACGTTGGCGACCAGGTCCACCGGGGCCTCCGCGACCGGCAGGGACTGCAGGAGGTCCACCGTCTTCACCTGGGGCAGATACCTCTCCGAGCAGTCCCGGCACTCGTGCAGATGGGCCATCAGGTCGGCGCTGAGGGTCTCGTCCAGCTCGCCGTCCAGGTACGGATCGATAGCCCGTGCTACTTGCTCGCAGCTCATGCTCATGCTTCCACCCCCGCGGCCTGTAGCAGGGCGGCCAGCTTCCGCCGCCCCCGGCAGGCGTGGGATTTCAGCGTGCCTTCGGGCATGCCTACCATCGAGGAGATCTCGTCGTACTGGAAGCCGTGGATATGTTTGAGTACGATCACGGTGCGCTCCGCTTCACTGAGCTTTTGCAGGGCCGCGGCGATACCCTCCTGCAGGCCCGCGAGATCCGCGGCGGTTGTGGGTGAGGACCTCTCGTCGGCCACCGGCTCCATGGTCGTCTCATCCTCCAGACTGCTGTCATGTCGACGACGACGCAGGCAATCGGTGCAGGCGTTGTGAGCGATGGCGAACAGCCAGGGCCGAAAGGGTCGCGAGGTGTCGTAGGTCTCGATACGTGTGTAGGCGCGGATGAAGGCTTCCTGTGCCAGGTCGCCGGCCTGCTCGGGGTCGCCCAACATGCGCAGCAGGTAGCCATACACCTGGTCGCGGTACTTGGTGACCAGGGCGCCGAAGGCGTCCCGATCTCCACGAAGCGTCTGGGCTACCAGCCTGGCGTCCTGCAGATCGGGCACTCCGTGGCCTCCTGCATAGTCAGCAACCAGTACGGGGGCGCCTGTGCGAAGGTTGCAGCGGGTCACGAGACGAGTGAGTGAGTGCGGAGTGGAGGCGAACGGCTCACCACAGAGACACAGAGACGCGGAGTACCACAGAGGACGACGACGGCGAACCCCGGGCACGGACAGAGAACGTCCGAGAACGCAATGGCGACGATCAGAGGGGTCCACTCGCCCTACCGGCCAGACGTCAACGGCCAACGGCGGCGGGCCGGAAAGCCCGCCCCACCAACGGCACGCGACGTCCCCGCCGTTCACTCGCCACTCGCCCTACCGGCCAGACGTCAACGGCCAACGCCGGCGGGCTGGAAAGCCCGCCCCACCAACGGCACGCGACGTCCCCGCCGTTCACTCGCCACTCGCCCTACCGCCCCCGCGGTGCCGGGCGCAGCACGGTGATGCTTACCGGAGGGCAAGTGACCTCTGTGGAGACCGCCGACAGCACGATCTCGTCCACGGGCAGCAGAACCTGCTCATTGAACGAGTCGTCGGGAGCACCCTGGAACCGGCCTTCGCCCTTGTCACCCGGTCGCGGGCCGATGAAGGGCGCCAGACGCTCCTTACTGTACAGATAGCGTCGGTACAGCAGGCCATGTGTCCAGTCGGGGAGGGCGAGTTCAACGCGCTGCTCGTCTTGAGAGCGGCTGACCAGGACGACGCGCACCCCCCGCGGGTCGTGTACCGCGTAGGCCTCGACCCAGGGCGTGTCCCGGCTCTTGAGATGCTCAGCGGCGCTGTCCGTCGGTCCGTCGACCTTCGTCTCAAGCATCCGGGCCCCGGGCACCAGACCTCCGGCGGTCTGTAGAAGCTTCCACGCGAACCAGACCGGCTGGCGGAAATAGCCGTCTTCCGGGGCATTGTCCACCAGTCCGTAGTACTGGCGGGTGTTGAACTTCAGAGCGATGTCCACTCCGCCGCAAGCGGCGAGGTTGCACAATAGCGAGGCGCACCACACGCCACCGAACCAGTTGGTGTTCACATAGCAGTCGGCGTCGGCCCGGTATCGTGGCCAGTCGGGGTTCTCGGGATTGCGGCCATAGGGCGACTGAGCGTTGGCATCGTACTCGGTATAGGCGATGCCGATGTGCCGGCCGGCGGGGTTGTACTGCGGGCTGTCCAGCAAGGACCGCAGCTCGCGGCACCAGTCGGCGAAGCGAGGAGTGGTCTCCATCAGGCAGTCCAGGTACGCCCGATCGGCCATGGTGATGATGTCCTGTCCGGGCTTGTAGCCCAGGTCCCACAGGCCGTGCTCGTTGCTGCCATACCAGTGCACGGAGACGAAGTCCAGCAGGTCCAGGCCGTACTTGGAGGCAAGGGGCTTGAGGAACCGTTCGGTCACCGTCCAACCCGGCCAGGTCGCGGGCCCCATCAGCCTTGCCTCCGGGTCCGCACTATGGATCCCCCGGGCGGCGTGATAGTGGATATCGGCCATGGGCATGGTGTGGCCGATCTCGTAGATCGTCTCCCACATCAGCCCACTCAGGCCCCTTTGGGCCATGGCGAGAGTCAGGTCATGAGTCACCCGGGCCAGGGCCCCGTACTGGTCGCTGCGCCCCTCCTCGGCGGGTGTGCCGTCCAGGTCGAAGCTCACCCACGGCCTGCCACCACCGTCGGTGGGCTCGCCGTGGAACCAGCGGGGGAGCGAGTGGCTGGTGCTCAGAGCGATGATGGGAACCCAGCCGTTGTCGATGATCTCTTGCACCCGCGCGGCGAAGCCCAGGCCGCGGTCGCGGGGGGTGACGTAGTCCAGGTCCAGTGCGCCCGGCGTCTCGCCACAGAGGAGGGACAAGTCGGCATCGATGCGGCAGTGGGTTACCCCCACGGAGCTCAGGTGCCCCACCGCCTGCTCCGAGGTGATATCGCCCCAGCCGTTGTACCCGACGCCATAGAGGCCCGCGGGAACCACGGCCACCACAGAGGCGCCGTCGACCTCCACTCGCGTTACCTCGGCGGCGCCGGCGGGAAGATTCAGGAGGCTGATGAGCGCCAGGGCGATCATGGGAAGGCTCCTTTGGCCGCTGTGCCGGCAAGAGGCGCCGGCGGGCACGGGCGATGGCGGCTTCCGGAGCGGCGACGGCCCCGGAATGTGGCAGCGCCGCGGGGAAGAACTCCGGCCCCGGCGACACTCACGGCTCTGATCGTAACACATCGCTTCTCCATGCTCAATCCGGTACGAGGAGGGCGCGGCATGCGGCCTGTCGTCTTCATGCTCCTTTGGCTCTCAGCCGGCCCAACCTTCGTCTGGGCGACGGCGGAGACACTCGTGGACGTGAACTTCACCGCCCCACCCATCACGCAGAATGGCACCGGCGAAAGCCGGACGTCGTTGCGCGGCGCCCTGCCTGCCGGCTGGGAGGACCTGACCGGGCCGGCGCGGCTGGAGGGCCACTGCGAAGCCATGGAGGAGGACGGACGGGCGTTTCTGCGCCTGCGTATGGACTGGCGCATCTCCGGGGCTCTGCGCATCTGCCGACCTCTTGCTGCCCCGGCGGGTCCAGACGCCCTGTGGCGCGTGGAGCTCACCGCGCGCAGCGCCACCGCGACGCCGATCGAGCTTCGGATCGCGGCGGGCGACGATCACCATAGCCTCTGGGAGACGCGGCAGACGCTCAACCCGGATTGGGAGACCAGGGCGCTGTTGCTTGCGGCACCCACTGACCCCGAGCGGTCGTCGCTGGTACTGGGGCTGCCCTGCGCCGGAGAGGTGGACGTGGCGCGAGTGCGGCTAAGTCGCCTGTCGCGCGAGGACCTCGCCACCGAGCTGGCCCATCGATTCCCGGACGGTGGGCCCGAGAACCTCCTGCGCGAGAGCCGCCTGCCTCTGGGCCTGCAGAGCGGGTGGTCGCTCACCGGCTCGGAGAGTGATGAGGTGGCGGTTGACGTGCGGAGCCTTCCCGGCCCCAGTGGTTCTCCGGTATTGCGGATCAACGCCCCGGAGCCTATCGTGCTCACCGGTTCGCCCTTCGAGATCCCTTGTCCGACCGTGGAGCACGTGGCCGAGGTGTCCCTGTGGGGCAGGGGCACGTGGCGCCTGAGTGTAGCCGGTGAGGGGAGATGGGCCGAGGCGGCGGGCACCCAGCTCGAGCTGGCCGGCGAGGGGGAGTGGGAGCGGGTGCAGTTCCGCTTCACCCCGGATTTGACGGCGGCCTTTCACTGCATGAGGCTGGAGGGCACAGGAGCGGCGTGGGTGGACGCCCTGCGGGTGGGCCCGACAGGCAGTCCGGCGCCGGACCCAAAGGAGCGCTGCGAGGTGGCGCTGGCGTGCTTCCCCGCGGACGATGAGCCCGAGCTGGCCGCGTTGAGGGTGCAGTTCGAGGATCACGACCCGCAGATCATCGCCGTGGTCACGGGAAGGCATTCGGGCATCCTGCGGACGAGGGTGTCCAGCGCCTACGGCGAGGAGAAGCAATTGCGGGACGTACCGGTGGACCCGGGGCCGAAGGGCCTTACCGGCAGCCGGCTGAGTTTCGACGTGTTCGAGGGCCGCAGACTGGGACCGTTCCGGGTAGAGGCGTGGGTGGAGCGGGAGGGGCGACGGATCAGCGCGGTAAGCGAGCTGGTGCTGGTGCGGATCCGCCGCCCACGCTATTGGCACAAGGACGCTCCGGAATCGGCCTTCGGAGTGCATGTGGGCTCCCGGGGGCGCGACATCCTGCTGGCCAAGGCCATCGGCGCCAACTGGGCCCGGCCGGGCGGGGCCGCCGCCCGCAGCGTGCAGTGGGCCTTCCTCGAGCCGGAACCCGGGCAGTGGCGGTTTGGCGATGACGTGATTGCCCGCTACAGAGATGGGCACTTGATGGTCATGGGCGAGTTGGGGACGGCTCCGAAGTGGGCCAGCTATTGGCAGGACAGCGGGCGGCGAGCCTTCACCTACTTCGACTGGTACTTCCAGGTCAAGCGGCTGGAGGACTATGCCGCCTATGTCCGCACCGTGGTTGGGCACTACAAGGGGCGCATCGCCGCCTACAGCGTCTGGAACGAGCCCCTGGTGACGGCGCATTTCGCCGTGGACTACGACGAGGCCCGGGGCGCCGGCGCCGCCGCCTATGTGGCCAGTCCAAGCCCGCAGACGGACTACGTGGGCCTCATGCGGGCGGCCTATGAGGCCGCCAAGCCCCAGGATGAAAACGCCACGATCGTGGGCCTCGGCTCGGCCTCGGTAGAGGGCGACGGCATCCGGCGAATTGCCGGGACGGACTGGACGCGGGGAGTGCTCTTAGCAGGCGGCCTGCAACACTGCGACGCCGTGGACTACCATCAGTATACGGACGAGGCCACGCTGTTTCCCGGCGACGCCGTGGAGCGGGGATACCAGATGGCCGCCGGTCCTCTTGCCGGCGAGGAGGGGAACGCTCCAGAGCGCCCGGTCTGGATGACCGCCGGCCAGGGAGCCCTGGGGATGGGCCACCTGGGGATGTACCGCTCCCTCGCGCCGGGCGGTCCCGGCGAGAATCCGTTGACCTGCGCCGATCACACCTGCCGCTTTGTCATCAGCCTCCTGGCACAGGGCGTGCGTCGGGTCTTCCTCGACACCCTCGCCACCGAGGGCGACCTGGCATCCACCGCCCCGAAGCGCTGTCTGGTCACGGGTGACGGCCATCCGCACCCCTCGGCGGCGGCGTACTCGCAGATGGCCCGGCAACTTGAGGACACCCGCTTCATCCGCCGTCTGGACCTGGCGGATGGGGTCCACGCCTACCTGTTCTCCGGCGACGGCCGCAGTGTGGCGGTGCTCTCCTCGCGTCCGGGGCACGCCGCCTGCGCCCTACCGCGGCCTTCCGGTGCGGCGGTCGAGGACCTGTTCGGCAATCCCGTGGGTGAGGGGCGCCAGATGGGGGAGGAACTGGTTTACATCTGCACAGAGGGCGGCGTGGAGGCCCTGGCCGAGCAACTGGGCCTCCGCTAAGCTCCGCCAACCACCCGCATTCGGTTGCCCATATTTCATGCTTCACTCCCACATAAGCTCCCCTTGACGCCGGCGTGGTACGAATGTTGCAGCAAGCAGAACGAATGCGCGTGAGCTGTCCTTCAGGCGCACGGGTTGAAGCAAGTGGAGGTTTGCTATGAATGAAGTGAATCGGACGGAGCAGATACGGCTCAGGGTCAAGCGTGGCAGAGCAACGGCTCTGTGCGCCGGAGTATACATCACGCGTCGCAGCTCGCTGTGCCGCCATCTGGCGGATGGCTTCAGTAGCGGGCTCTGGCTGGCGCGACGGGATCGGACCATCGGCTCGCTGTGGGCCTTCGAGTACGCCCGCAGCCTGGTGCCCCTGATTCCGCCGGGCACCGAGGCGCTGGTGTGTCCTCCCCCCGCGCCCGGCAAGAGGCCGGAGGACTTCGATCTGGGCCGGGCCATTGCCGTCCGGCTGGCGGAGTTGTCCGGCCTGCCGTTGATGGATATCCTGCGTCGGAGCGAGGCCGGCCCGGGGCAGGAGGGCCGCCCGTGCCGGTGCAAGTCGCTGCTTTGCACCACCGAACCCGGCGACAAGCAGCTCTGCCTGGTGGACGATTTGCTCACCACAGGCCGGAAGCTGGAGGCCTGCAGCGGAGCACTGGTGGCCGCGGGAGTCAGACGGGCCCCGACGGCGGTGGTGCTGGCCGCGACAGAGCGCGCCGCCGCCGCGTGCTCCCAGCACCCGCGGCCGCACGTTCCGGCGCTGCAGGCCCCGACGGCAAGCGTCTAGCATCCGCCGCGCCACGTCTGTGAGTGAGACGCCATGGCCCTCACCGCGTTTGGATCAGAAGACCGCCGCTCCCGCGGAGCGCGCATTGAAGGGCCACGACTCCGGTGCGGGGCAACGAGGTCACCGCGCCTCGGCGCCCGCCGTCGCCGGAACCGTCGTTGACTCGCTCCGTGCGCGCTGGCTCCCCCTATCTCGGCACAGGCTCCCGCGGGAGCCCCCCACGCCCACGGCGCACCCAGCGGTGGCGGGCCGAGGCAAACGGCCAACGACCGCAGGTCGTCGGGAAGGCGGATGCGTCCCGGCACCCGAGACGCATCCGATGCCGACACCTCGCGCGGCGCCGTGCACGTGATCCCGTGTTTTGCCGACACCTTCGTACCCCGCGTATCCCCGACGTAACAACCCGGTTGCTTGCGGAACTCACCGTGGTCTGCTAACGTAGGAAGTCTGTGGCCATCCGCAGGGGCGGCCCGGGCACACCACAGGGGCTGGGTGCGGATTGCTGAACTCTTCGGTGGTTCGCTGCGTGCTGGGCGCAGGGACAGACCACGGCACCCGTCAGACGAAAGGGCCCGGTAGTAGCACAGCCGCGGGGCGGATTGGCCGCCCGGCGGCTCACGTTGGTTTTCCAGGGGCGGATGAGGCAATGCTGAAGAAGACTGACTATGGCGCCGCCGCGGTGGCGTTGGGACTGGTCGCGGCCGGGTGCATCGCCAACGCGATGATCCCCGAGCTCATCTATGGGCGCGCGGGCAGCTCCGCGTCCGGAGACCCCGTGGGCTACTATCTGCGCCTGGCGCTGTCCGTCGCCAGCACCGCAGTACTGCTGGGGCTTGTGATTGTCGGCCTTCTGCGCCTGCACCGAAGTGTCAACCGGATGCTGGACCTCAAGCACGCCGCGGTCGAATCCGCCACCAGCGCCATCCTCATCTGCGACACAGACGGCACCATCGCCTATGCCAACCGCTCCGCCCACGACACCTTCGGGTACGCGCCCAGGAGTCTGACCGGTCGCCGGTTCGAGGAGTTGTTCAGAGACCCCCCGGCGGCGGCGATCGCGTTGGCGGCGGTCAAGCCGGGCAGGCCCTGGCGGGCCGAGATCATGGGCAGGCAGGCCGACGGGAGTCGCTTCCACGCCGGGGTGACGGTGTCGGAGGCCGGTGAGGACGCGCTCCTGTGCATCATCAACGACATCAGCCAGCGAAAGCGGGCCGAAGCCGCCGCCGCGCTGGATGAAGCCCGTCTTGAGACCCTACTGGTGCTCAGCCAGATGACGGAGGCCTCGGACGGCGAGCTGGCGGCCTTCGCTCTGGAGCAGGCGGTGCGCCTGACGCAGAGCCGTTGGGGCTACGTCATCCTCGCCGACGCCGACGGCCGATCCGGTTCGGTGTACGGCTTTAGCAGGGCCACGGCCCAGGCACAACCCAGCGGCGAGGGCCCCAGCGCCACATGCCTGGCAGACCTGCCTGTATGGCGGACAATGGCTGAAGCACCGGTGGCCGTCATGGAGAACGGTCCCGGTGAGGAGGGGCCCAGGGGCGCCTGGTGTCCTCCCTCAGGCGACACCCTGCCGCGGCTGATCGTCCCCATCGTGGATCGCGGAGGGCTGGTGGCGCTGGTGGATGTGGCGGGGAAGAGCGCGGTCTATGAGGAGGCAGATATTCGGCAGGTGACGCTTCTGATGGACGGCATGCAGCGCCTGGTGGCGCGGCGGCGCGATCTGGAGGCCCTGCGCGGCAGCGAGGAGCGCCTGCGGGCCGTGTTCGAGGCGGCGCAGGACTGCATCTTCATCAAGGACCGGGCGCTGCGCTACACCCACGCCAATCCCGCCACCGCCCGTCTCCTGGGCGTGCCGGTGCCGGGGATCATCGGCTGCACCTGCCGCGAGCTGGAGGAGGAGGCGGACGCCGCCCGCGAGGAGGCCGAGGACCTGCGGGTTTTGGCCGGTGAGACCGTGGAATCCGAACAAGAGCGCATGACAGCGGGGGTCAGGAGGACTTTCGAGATTCTCAAGGTGCCCACGCGGGACAGCCAGGGAGCACTGGCCGGCATCTGCGGCATCGCCCGGGACATCACCCAGCGCAAGTCGGCGGAGGCCGCGCTCCGAGAGAGCGAGCGCCGTTTCCGCGAACTGGCCGACATGCTCCCGGACGCGGTCTTCGAGGTCCGCACGGACCTGTCCATCAGCTACGCCAACAGGGCGGCGGTGGAGATGCTCGGCTATGAGATGCACGAGTTTACCGAGAACATGAGCCTGATGAAGGCCATCGCCCCCGATGAGTTGCTGCGGGTGTCCGAGGCCCTGCGCAGTACCACCGCCGAGTCGTCGTCTGTCAGCACGCTGACCTTGACGAAAGCCGACGGCACCACCGTCACCTGCGAAGTGCATACGGTGGCGATGATCGACGGCGACGGCGGGCCGGTGGGCTACCGTGGCGTGGCTCGGGACGTCGCGGAGCGCCTGCAGGCCGAGCACACCCACAGACTGGCGGCGGTCGGACAACTTTCCGCCGGGGTGGCCCATGAGTTCAATAACATCATGGCCGGCATGTCGGGACGGGCGGAGTACGCAACGGCCAGGGGCACTCCGGAGAGCTACGCGAAACTGGCCGACACCGTACTCAGCGGAGTGTCTCGGGGCGCCGGGATCTGCAGAGACCTCATGCGCTTCGCCAGCCCGCCGGAGCCGGGACAGAGCGATGTCGCCATCCAGGTACCCATCGAGGAGGCTCTGGAGCTGGCCGCCACAGAGTTGCAGCGCGCGGCCGTCACCGTTGTCCGCCGGTATGAAGCCGGCGACCTCCTCGTCCGCGGCGACGCCGGCCAACTGCAGCAGGTCTTCTCACACCTGATCACCAACGCCTGTCACGCCATGCCCTCGGGAGGGACCCTCACCATCACCGCCCGCCGTGAGGAGGGCTCCGAGCCGAGGGGACGCGCTCCCCAGATAGTGGTGGAAGTTGCCGACACGGGCACGGGGATTGCGCCCGCCGCCATGCCTCACATCTTCGATCCCTTCTATACCACCAAGGGAGCGCTGGGAGGAAGCACCATCGCCGGCACCGGCCTGGGCCTCTCGGTGGCCCACGGTGTGGTCCAGGCCCATGGGGGCACCATCTCCGTCCGGAGCGAGGTGGGCGTCGGTACCAGCTTCGAACTGCGCCTTCCCCGGCACGTGCCGGCGCCCACGTACGTTCCGGTGCCCGAGCCGCCTCCGGCACGGGCCGGCGGAAGTCGCCGAGTCCTGTTGGCCGAGGATGAGGCCGACCTGCGGGAGACCATCTGCGAGCTGCTCCGCGACAACGGCTTCGAGGTCACACCGACCGGTACCACCGACGAGGCGCTACAGGCCCTGCAGGAGGCGAGTTTCGATGTGATCGTGTCCGACCTCATGATGCCCGGAGGCGGCGGGCAGGAGATCATCGCCGCCGCTCGCCGCCTCAGCGAGCAGCCCGCGATCATCGTCATCACCGGCCGCGCCGACGGTGCCCTGAGACGCGACGTGGAGGCCATGGGCGCCGATGCCTGCCTGCAGAAGCCCTTTGGCCTGTCCCAGGTGCTGCAGGCCGTTCAGACGGTGAGCGTCTAGCCATCAGGACCCTCGACAAGGCCTTCCTCCTCTGCAGGGCGAACTGTCCCGGGCCGTCCTGCGGCACCTGGCACCGTACCTCCGAACGACAAGGAGGCCCCCATGCGCGATGCTGCCATCGCCGTTGGCCCCCGGGACGCAGACATCATCGGCTCCGACCACCTGGCCATTCAGGCCGCGGTGGACTACGTCGCCGGTCTCGGCGGGGGAACCGTCAGGTTGCTGCCCGGCGTCTACGAGATGGGCAATTCTGTATTCCTGCGCAGCAAGATTGCGCTTCTCGGCGCGGGAGAGGACAGCATCCTGCGCAAGCCCGCGAGCTTCTCAACCCGGCTGGTGGATGATACCGACTGGTATGACCGCACGGTGAAGGTCGCAGACCCCTCCATCTTCCGGGTGGGTGGCGGACTGCTTCTCCGGGCCCGGTCACCCCACTATGACAAGCAACAGCTCGTCAAGTCCACCGTCGTGGCCATCGACGGCGACTGCATCACTCTCGACCGGCAGCCCCGGGAGAACTTCTGGATCGACCAGGGGGCCGAGGCGGTGACCCTCTACCCCATCCTCACCGCAGAGTACCGCACGGACATCACCATTGAGAGCCTGTGCATCGACGGCAACCGCGCCCGGAACGAGCACCTCAATGGGAACTACGGCGGCGGGATCTTCCTGCAGGACTGCGACCGCGTCCTGATCCGCGATGTGACCACCCGCGATAACAACGGCGATGGCATGAGTTGGCAGGTGTGCAACGACGTCACGGTGGAGGAGTGCCGGTCGTTGAACAACGCCGACCTGGGCCTGCACCCGGGTAGCCAGCAATTCGCGTGCGCTGCTGGCCAGGTCCT